>JBAQHL010000303.1:0-10830 GCA_049288295.1 Desulfobaccales bacterium | reverse complement strand
GATCAGCCCCACCCGGACTTTTCTCATAAAGGCAGCCTGTATGGCTAACTTGGCGATGGTCGTGGTTTTTCCCACTCCAGCAGAACCAAGAAAAGTCCACTTTAAGGTTTTTTTTACAGGGATTTTCAGGGGATCGACCACAGCTATCTCTTGTAGCAATTGCAGGAAAGATATTTCTTTGAGCTGATTGGGATTCCCTTCTTTCTCCATCCCAAGTAATTTTTGGATGTTTCCGAGCCACCTGCCAATAATCTCATGATGGAGTCCAGCCCGGTTCAGGTCCTGAAACAGGAGGGTGAGTTCTCGATAAGGAGCAAGCCAGGCAGGAGGGCCATGCTCTCCCAGCAACCGCCTTAAGAGGGCTTTCATCTCCCCCAATTCTTCCCTTAAATTTATGGGTAGCAATTGTGAGTTTACCGAGTCTGAAAACCAGGGCTCAAATTCAGCCATAGATTCAAGGGCGACGGCCTGATCCACTGCCGCCGTGACCTCCACCCGCCGGGGCCCTGGGGAACGTGATCCTGAGGGCGAAAAACGGCGAGATTGAGTGGATAAAATAACGGCCTCCGGCCCCAGTTCCCTCTTTACCTGCGCTAAGGCCTCCTGCGGGTCGCGGGCCACGTAAGTTTTAAGCTTCATTGCCGATACTCACCACTCCCAGGGATTGTATCTGAGCTTCGGTCACCAACTCATGGGGGGACAGGACCCAAAGTCCGGGGAGATGCCTCTCCACCAAGCGCCGCAAATGACGCCGGACAGTCGGCGAACACACCACCACCGGTTTAAGGTTTTTGGCTAGCGACTTGTCCACAGCACCTTTGAGGGCTTGAATGATTTCCTCAGCAGTCTCAGGGGCCATGGCCAGATAAACCCCATATTCCGTTTTCTGGAGGCTATCCTTGATGAGGTCCTCAATAAAAGGGTCGAGGGAATAAACCAGGATTTTATGTTCCGGGGTCTCGAGACTTTTGCTCAAGGCCCGGCCCAGGCGCTGACGCACATATTCCGTGAGAACATCAGCATCCTTAGTGTAGGCGCCATAATCTGCCAGGGTCTCCATGATGGTGAGCAAATCCCGAATGGAAACCCGCTCTCGCAATAAATTCTGGAGAACTTTCTGGATTGCCCCCAAAGAGAGGGTCCCCGGCACCAATTCTTCCACCACCTTGGGGTGGGTTTTGCTGAGACGATCCAGGAGCTTTTGCACCTCCTGGCGACCGAGAAGTTCATCACAGTTCAACCTCATAATCTCAGAGAGGTGGGTTGCCACCACACTGGCCAGATTCACCACGGTGTAGCCCAGATGTTGAGCCTCTTCTTTGCGTGAGGCAGGTATCCACAAAGCCGGAAGGTTAAAGGTGGGCTCCCGGGTCGGAATCCCTTCTATCTGCCTGATGGTTTCTCCTGAATGAAGGGCCAGGTGATATCCCACCATCAATTCACCCCGGGCTATCTCCACTCCCTTGACAAGAATGGCGTAACCTCCGGGTTTGAGTTGAAGGTTGTCCCGAATATGAATGGGAGGAATCACCACCCCCATTTCCTGGGCAAATTGGCGACGTAGGGCTCGAATGCGCTCCAGAAGTTCCCCGTCCTGCTCTTCATCGACCAGGGGGATGAGGCCATATCCCACTTCCAGTTCCAGGAGGTCCAGAGAGGGCAGGCTTTCCATGGGGTCGGCATCCTTAGGCTGCGGGGGAAGTTCTTTGGCCTTACCCTGTTCAATAAGCTCTGCCTGCCGGGCTCGGTGTAATGTATAGGCCAGCCCTCCGGTGAGAACTGAAAGAACCAGAAAGGGCAGATGCGGCAGACCCGGCACCAAACCCACCAGGAAAATAATGGCAGCCGCCACGCTAACCGCTTGAGGCTTCATGGTAAATTGGGCGGCATATTCCTCTCCCAAACTGGCCTCGGAGGCGGCTTTGCTGACCACCAAGCCGGCTGCGGTGGAAACAAAGAGGGCCGGGATTTGATTAACCAGGCCTTCGCCAATGGTGAGCAAGGTAAAATTTTGGGCTGCATCCTTAAGGGAGAGACCATGTTGCAGGACACCGATGATAAGCCCCCCCACGATATTGATGGCCATGATCAGAAGCCCGGCCATGGCCTCGCCACGCACGAATTTGCTAGCCCCGTCCATGGCCCCGTAGAACTCCCCTTCCCGGGCTAAATTAGCCCGCCGGCGCCGGGCTTCCTGATCGTCGATATAGCCGGCGTTGAGGTCGGCATCGACGCTCATTTGTTTTCCCGGCATGGCGTCCAGGGTGAAGCGAGCGGCTACTTCGGCGATGCGGGTGGAGCCTTTAATGATGACAACGAAATTGATAATCACCAGGATGATAAAAATGATGCCCCCGACTACGAAGTTCCCGCCCACCACAAAGCTGCCAAAGGACTGGATAACCCGACCGGCAGCCGATAATCCCTCCCAACCATGCAAGAGGATCAGCCGGGTGGATGCCACCCCCAGAGATAGACGGAAAAGAGTGGTGATTAAGAGAAGGGAAGGAAAGATAAAGAATTCTATGGGCTTAATGGTGTAGAGGGATAGGAGGAGCACCATCAGTGAGAACGTGAGGTTAAAGCTTAGGAAAAGGTCGAGGAGCAGACTTGGCAGGGGAAAGATCATCACCAACAGGGTGATGATAACCCCCAAGGCAACACAAAGTTCTCCCTTTTGGATGCCGAGGCCTGGCCTCAAGGAACTGGAAGCGGACGAGGCCACCACACTCATCGCGCGCCTCCGGAGGCTGCTTTGAGACTGTAAATATAAGCCAGGACTTCAGCTGCGGCCCTATACAGGGAGGTGGGAATAGTCCCGCCCACCTCAACCGAGCGAAAAAGGCCCCTTGCCAGTTCACGGTTTTCAACCCGGGGAACGCCCGCTTCCTGGGCCAGAGCAATGATTTTCAGGGCGACAAAGCCCCGCCCCTTGGCCACCACCTGGGGGGCGATCATGGAGGCGCTGTCATATTTTAGAGCCACAGCCAGGCGGGTCGGGTTGGTGACCACCACATCAGCCTGGGGAACCGCTGCCATCATGCGCCGGGAGGCAAGTTGCCGCATGAGGCTTTTAAGCCGGGCCTTCACCCGGGAATCACCTTCGGCCTGCCGCATTTCATCCTTGACCTCTTGTTTGGTCATACGGAGGTTTTTTTCAAATTTATAACGCTGATAGAAATAGTCCAAAATGCCCAGCACCAGGAGCAGCAGAACGACCCGTCCGGATATCTGAAAAGAAGTGGATTTGATGTAGGAGAGAAGCTGGCCGCTATCCTGACGAACCAGGGGGAAAAGCTCTACAAGGCGATTTTTCATGAAGTAATACATGACGGTGCCGATGAAGCTGACTTTGGCCAGAGATTTAGCCAGTTCCACCAGGGAAGTCCCCGAGAACAGGCGCTTGAGACCCCCAAAAAATCGAATCCGGGTGATATCCGGGGCCAGGCGACTTGGAGAGAAAATCCAGCCTCCCTGGAGATAATTGCCCAATATTGCAGTGGTAACCAGACAAAGCCAGATGGGTGCCAGGAGCTGTCCCAGGGCCAAACTGAAGTTGAGAAAAAGGGGCTGCACCGAAGCAGGGGTAACCAGGCCCGGCCGCAGTCCCTCCAGGGAGGACCGCACCAGGGCGGCGCTATTGGCCCCCATGGTTGAACTCCAGAAAGTCAGCACCCCCAGGCCGGAGATAAGGACCAGGGATGCCGAGAGGTCCCGGCTGCGAGTGATCTGCCCCTTTCGCCTGGCCTCGGCCCGGCGCTTAGGAGTAGGTTCTTCTGTGCGGTCGTGGTAGCTCTCATCAGCCATGGCTCATTCCTTCCAGGCCTCAAGGATTCTGGCTAAAGGGATGTTGATCTCGGTAAATTGGTCCACCAGGACCGATCCCGTCATCATCAAAGTGATGGAGAGGGAGAAAAGCCCCAGGGCAATAGTAAGCGGGAAACCCACTATCATCACCTGGATCTGGGGCACAGCCCGGGCTACCAAACCCAGGGCCAACTGGGTGAGAAACAACAGGGCCAAAACCGGCGCCAGCAGCTGCACTGCCAGGGTGTACATGAGACGTCCCAGGCTGGGAATATAGGCGAACAGACTTCCAGGAAGAGAGATACTGGTTGATAGGGGAACTTCCTGGAAGCTCCGGACCAGGAGACGAAGAATGGCATGATGGCCATATGCAGCCAGGAATATGAGGGTGGCCAGCAGTACCAGCATTTCCGCCAGGATGGTGTTTTGCGCCTGGGTTTGTGGATCAAGAAGGGTGGCCATGCCAAAACCCATTTGAAGAGCCACCAAGTTGCCCGCCATTTGAATGCCGGCAAACAGGAAGCGAAATACTAAGCCGCACCCTAAGCCAATGAGGAACTCCCGCATAACCAGGAGAGCCCCGGCGCTCCAGGTGTCAGGAAACGGCGGCAGAAAGGGGGAGACCACGGGAGTAAGGGCCAAGGATAACCCCAAAATCGAAAAAGCCCTTATTTGCATGGGCAGGCGACGGCTATCCCAGGGGGGGCAAAAATACAGGATACAGCCCACCCTAAGAGTTGTAAGAAGGAAGTTCTGCCACATGACAATGAGATCATTCATGATGGTTTTCGTCAGCGCGTATAATTGGACAGATTATTAAAGATCTCTAAAGTAAAACCTGTGAGCTGATGCATGATCCAAGGCAACAAGAGCAAAAGGCCCACAAAAATGCTGATAATTTTGGGCACAAAGGTCAGGGTCATCTCCTGGATTTGGGTGGCGGCCTGGAGAAGGCTCACCAGCACTCCCACAATGAGGCCGATGCCCAGGATGGGCAGGGACACCAACAACGTCACTTTGATCGCCTTCTGGGCCAATGCAATAACAAATTCTGGAGTCATGTCAGACCAGTCTCCTCCCCCCTGTTCAATGAAAGCTTTTCACCAAGGAGCCAACCAGTATGTTCCAACCGTCCACTAAGACAAAGAGGAGCACCTTGAATACCAAGGAAATCATCACGGGGGGCAGCATCATCATGCCCATGGAAAGAAGGACAGAAGCGACAACCATGTCAATGATAAGAAAGGGCAAAAACAGCAAAAAGCCGATCTCAAAGGCGGTGCGCAACTCACTGATCATAAAGGCAGGAACGAGGGCAGAAATCGGGGTGTCCCCGACGTTCTTGGGCCGTTGAGCCTTGGAAATGGAAAGGAAAAGGGCCAGATCCTTCTGCCGGGTCTGATTGCCCATGAAGACCTTCAAAGGCTGGAGGCCTCGCTGGATGGCCTCCTCCCCGGTAAGTTTCTGGTCCACATAAGGCTGAATGGCGTTGGCTTGGATATCCTGCCACACCGGGGACATGATAAAAACCGTCAGGAAGATGGAAAGGGCGATAAGAACCTGGTTGGGGGGCATTTGTTGGGTCCCCAAGGCCTGACGAAGGAAAGAAAAGACCACGACCAGACGGGTGAAGGAAGTAACCATGACGACGAAGGCCGGAGCCAGGGACAGGACGGTGAGGAAGAGAAAGAGCGCTAGAGAAGTACTCAGACGCTCGGGGGCCAAGGCCTGCTCAAGACCCCAGGGAAGAGGGGCGGCCCAGGCCGAGGTTGCCGCCCCTATGGGGAGGAAACTGGCGACTATGGTGAGTTTAAGTCCCCGAGCAGACATCAAGAGCCCCTTTCAGCATCCTTCACAAGGGCAGGCAGAGACTCCAGCCCCACCCCGGTTTCTTGCCTGGCCAAAGGGATAACCCTGAGATTGTTGGCGGAACTGGCCAGCAAAAAAGTCTCCCGGCCAACAGCTACCAGAATCAGACTTTGTTTGGGAGCCAAATAATGGGTGGCTAAAACCTTGATAAGGGCTGGATGACGCTGATATCGGGGCGCCAAGCGCTTCCACAGGGAGAGAAGGAGCAGCATGACCCCCACCATGGCGCTTAAGATTGTCAGAATTTTGATGAAATGCTGCCAAAAAGGAAAGTCCGGCCCCGCCAAGGAGTCAAAAGGTGCGGGCCCCTCGGGGAGCACTGCTGAATAAACATCAATGAGCCAGTTTTCCAACCAATGCATACCAGGATTATCCTAATTGTTTGATCCGCTCCAGGGGACTGATGATATCGGTGAGGCGGATGCCGAATTTCTCATTCACCACCACCACTTCCCCTCGGGCAATAAGCTTTTGATTCACCAATATTTCCAGGGGCTCTCCTGCCAATTTATTCAGCTCAATAACCGAACCCTGACCCAGTTGAAGGAGATCGTTGATAATCATACGGGTGCGGCCCAATTCTGCAGTTATTTCCAGGGGTATATCCAGGAGAAGCTCCATGCTGGAGATCTTCTCCTTTTTTTCCTTGACGGGCGGGGCTGGGGATTCAGAAACCAGGTCCATTTCCAGAGGTTCGCTTCCCTGGGAGGGTGATTCTGGTTCCGGAGTTTTTTCCCAATCGTAATCTTCAACCGAGGGGGGGGCGTTATTCAAAGCCATGTGTTGGTGTTCCTCCGACCTGATAAGGTATTACTGGTGAGCGCCAAGCAATCCCTGGACCTTAAAAGCCTTGGCATTATGAATCTGCCCGGCATGGCCGGTGAATTTTGGTATGCCCTCCACCTTGCCCACCAGGGAGTCGTTCACCCTTTTATTGAAGAGGATGATGTCCCCTGTGCTCAAGTTCAGTAGCTCCTTGGCCTGCATTTTGGTGGAAGCCAACTCAACCACCACTTCCACTTCCATGTTCCGAACCTGCTCCTCGATGCGGGAGGTCCAGCGGTTGTCCTGCTCCAGCTGCTCACTCTGAAATCCGGAATAGAGTTTACCCTTGATGGGCTCAATGGTGGCATAAGGCATACATACAGTAACGAAGCCCTCAGTTTGTTCCATCTCCACCTGGAGCTTACTGATCACCATAATGTCGTTGGGGGTGGCAATGCCCACGAACATGGGGTTGATCTCCACCCGGACCAGGTGCATTTTAACGGGGTGCACCGGAGCCCAGGCTTTTTCCAGATCCTGAAAGGCCATGACCACCACTTTCTGGATGAGGCGCCGCTCGATGCTGGTGAAATCCCGGCCCTCTATTTTAAAGCGGGTCTTGGCGCTTCCTCCGAGAAAACACTCAACCAAGGCAAAAACCAGCTTGCTGTCGACTACCAGGAGACATTGGCCCCGAAGGGGGTCCATCTTGAAGATGTTGAAACTACTGGGTAGGGGCAATGACCTGAGAAATTCGCCAAATTTCAGCATCTGCACGAAGTTGGTCTGGATGTCCACAGTGCGCCGCAAAATCATGGAAAGGGAAATGCGAAAGGCCCGGGCAAAGTGCTCGTTCATCACTTCCATGGTGGGCATGCGGCCCCGGATGATGCGCTCCTGAGAGGTAAAGTCGTAGTTGGTGACGCCAGCCTCAAGGGCGCACTGGTTGGCATCAACCTCAATTTCGCCATCCACCAGTCCCTTGAGGAGGGCATCAACTTCTTCCTGAGAGAGCACCTTAGTCATGTTGCCTGCCTATTGGGCCACGAACTCGGTGAAGAAAACGTCCATTATTTTTTTGCCGCCCGGCAATTCGGTAACTTTTTTCTTAATTTCCTGCTTTAATTGCTGTTTGCCCTCAAATGAGGAGAGATCCAGGTAGGTTTTGCTGCTTAGGAGCAAAATCAGGGCGTCTCTGATGCGGGGGATAGATTTTTCCAACTCTTTGACCGTCCCCTCGCTGTCAACTTCCAACTCCACCTTTAACTTCAAATAGCGCCGGCTTTCTCTATCCGCTAAATTGACCAGGAAGGGGTCCAAAGGCATGTGGACTCCTGTTTTTAAGTGTCCCTGGCCGGCTTGAGCCTCCTTTCCCGCGGGCGGCTCATCAACCAGCACGATATAGGCCACCAGTCCCCCTGCGGTCAGCAAAAGACCGATGACTGCGAGGATCAGGATTTTTTTCAAACTGCGCTTGGGCTTTCCCTTTGCGGTGGGAGAATTGGCCTCGGTCTCTTGGGTTTTTTCCTTGGTCATGCTTTCTCCGGATGTGGGGTTTAAACCCAGAGGAAGCAATGACCGTGCCAGCCGCTCCAAAAACTCAATGCCTTAATTTTATTCAGCTTTTTATGAAGGGCCCAGGCAGGGGGAAACAAGGTATGGGTATTAGCCGTCAAAGTTTGTCTTTTTCGTCAATCTATTGACACAAGCATAACTGGGATTTGTATTGCTCTCCCAGGCGTCCTATGTTAAAAGAAAGTCAATTAATTTGATAAGATAGGAATTAAACGGCATGCCCCGCCCCGGGGTTACGGATTCATACAGACGTCAGGCTCAGTCCGAAGGCTTTGTCTCCCGGGCTATTTACAAGCTGAAGGCCATTGATGAAAAATACCGGCTTTTCCAGCCTGGCTCCCGGGTCCTGGATTTGGGCTGCAGCCCCGGATCCTGGCTCCAATGCATCGCTTCCCGAGTCGGGCCGCAGGGTTTGGCCCTGGGGGTGGACCTCAAAGCGCCCCAGGTTCCCCTGGTTCATCCCCTATACTTTTTACCCGGAGACCTCTTAAGTCTAGACTTTGGAGAAATTCGCTCCAAAAGTCCTTACTTTGATGTGGTTGTCAGTGATTTGGCGCCCAAAACCACCGGCATTAAAGGGGTTGACCAGCAGCGTTCTCTGGAGCTGGCCCAACGGGCCTGGGCCGCGGCTCAAGAACTTTTGGTTAAGGGTGGGCACTTTCTGGTAAAGATTTTTGAAGGGCCGGACACCGGAGTCCTGGTCAGTCAACTGAAAAAGGCCTTCAAGCAGTGCCATCGCATCAAACCGGCAGGCTCACGACCGGCCAGCAAAGAATATTATTTATTAGGTGTTGGCAAACTGACCGATCCAACCCAGGAGGAACAGGGGTCAAAAAATGCCGCCGTATCGACCTAACGTCTGAAGGAGGATAAGGCGCCCATGTCTGGACATTCCAAGTGGAGCACCATTAAAAGAAAGAAAGGTTCTGTTGACGCCAAGCGGGGAAAAATCTTTAGTAAATTGACCAAGGAAATTACCGTGGCCGCCCGCCTGGGGGGATCCGACCCCACCGGCAACACCCGCCTTAGGGCCGCTATTGCTGCGGCCAAGCAGGAAAATATGCCCAAGGACAATATTCAACGGGCCATCAATAAAGGGGCCGGGGAAGGCGGCGGCAGCAACCTGGAAGAAGTCATCTACGAAGGGTACGGCCCCGACGGCGTGGCCATCATGGTGGAATCCCTCACGGACAATAAAAACCGCACTGTTTCGGATTTGCGCCATCTGTTCACCAAATATGGCGGCAGTATGGGGGAGCCCGGCTGCGTATCCTGGATGTTTGACAAAAAGGGGGTCATCGTCTTCGATCAGGCCTCGGTAAAGGAAGATGAGCTTCTGGAGGCCGCCCTGGAAAGCGGCGCCGAAGACCTGCAAGACACCGAGAGTCAATTTGAGGTGCTCACCGATCCGGCTGCCTTGGTGGAGGTGAAGGAAGCCCTGGAATCACGGGGCTTTGAGCCCACCCTGGCGGAATTGCAGCTGCGGCCCAAAACCACCGTGGCCATTGCCGAGGAGGGCCAGGCCCAAACCATCCTGAAGCTGGTGGAATCCATCGAGGACCACGACGACGTCAATAACGTCTTTGCCAATTTCGACATTCCTGACCGCATCCTTGAGGCCCTGTTATGACCCAGGTGGTGATGGGGGTGGATCCAGGCTCCAGGTTCACCGGTTTCGGGGTAATCCAGGGGAACCTGGGGCAACTCACTCATCTTGACCACGGCCAGATTGCCACAAAAAGCCGGGCGCCCCTGGAACAGCGCCTCTGTCAAATTTATGACGCTCTCACGGCGCTGCTCCAGGAGCACCGGCCTCATTCCCTGGCCCTGGAAGACATGTTTTTGGCCATTAATGTGCAGACTGCGTTCATCCTGGGTCAGGTCCGGGGTGTGGTGCTTCTGGCTGGGGCCCAGGCAGGGGTGCCCATTCATCTTTATACGCCCTTGACGGTGAAAAAGGCGGTGGTGGGTTACGGCCAGGCCACCAAGGTCCAGGTGAAAATGATGGTGGAAAACCTGCTGGGCCTCACGGTGGCCGGCCACCACGCCGCCGACGCCCTGGCGGTGGGGGTGTGCCACTACTTTCACTCCCGGTGGGGTGCTGCCTGATGATCGGCTTTCTGGAAGGTGAAGTTCTCTCCAAAAATCCCGGCGAGACTCTGGTCAAGGTGGGCGGGATCGGGTACCTGGTTTACATTTCTCTCAACACCTTCTACGCTCTCCCTGACCCTCCCGGGTCGGCGGCCATGCACATCCACACCCGGGTCCTGGATGACACCATTGAACTTTTCGGCTTTGTGGACCAAGACGAAAAAGAGATTTTCCTGGAACTCCTGAGCATTCACCGCATCGGGGCCCGCATGGCTCTGAACATCTTAAGCGGCATCTCCACTGATAATTTCCGGGAGGCGGTGGCCGAGGGGGACGTCAAGCGTCTGTCCAGCATCCCCGGAGTGGGGCGAAAATCCGCGGAGCGCATCGCCCTGGAGTTAAGGGACCGCCTGGCCGCCACCGCGCCGGCCCGGCGTCAGGCGCCCCAGGAACGGGAACGCCAGGATGCCCTGTCGGCCCTCATTAACCTGGGCTACGCCAAACACCTGGCGGAAAAGGCCCTGGATAAGGTCCAGACCCAGGGCGCCCACACCCTGGAGGAATTGCTCCGCCAGAGTTTAAAGTATCTGGCGAAGTGAGATGTTGAGATGTTTTGGGGGGAGGGCCAGAGACCTGAGGTCCCTGCCCTCCCCTCTATCACCTCAGACACTTTACAGGGAGAACAGGCATCCTGCCAGTTCCTGCACAGGCTGGAAGCCTGTG
>JBAQHL010000302.1:0-1806 GCA_049288295.1 Desulfobaccales bacterium | reverse complement strand
AAAGCTTACCGCTGGTTTGACCGCAATATCCTGGAACTGGGCCGCGAGATGCGCCTGTCTTATCTCCCGCCCCTCATGGTCTACCTGGCCGCGGGCATCTCCGGCCTCACTGCCATTGTGGGCACCTTCTTTGTGAAGGAGTATCTCGGCCTGTCCGCGGAATTCCTGGCCGGGCTGGGGTTCTGGGCCGGCATCCCCTGGGCTCTCAAGATGCCTATGGGGCATGTGGTGGACCTGATCTGGCGTTTCAAGGCCGGGCTCGTCTGGCTGGGCGCCTCCCTCATTGCCATGAGCCTCCTCATCATGCTGGGGCTCCTGGCTTACACCGAGGCCATGCGCCGGGTCATGTCCGTGGATGCCTGGTATATCCTGAGCGTCCTTTTGGCGCCCATCGGCTACGTCATTCAGGACGTGGTGGCCGACGCCATGACCGTGGAGGCCGTGCCCCGCCTGGATGAAGAGGGCCGCCCCTATGATGAGGCTGCCAGCCGCCTGATGCACACCACCATGCAGACCCTGGGCCGGGTGGCCATCGTGGGCGGCGGGGTTTTTGTGGCTCTCCTCAACATCTTCATGTTCTCCGGGGTGGAGACCATGACCCAGGCGGATAAGCTCGCGGTCTACATAAAGATTTATCAAGTGGCCCTGGTGATCCCCCTGGTTTCCGTTCTCGGGGTGACCCTGGGGGGAATCCTCAAGATTCGGGAAGCCCGCCGCCTGCGCTCCCTGGGGTTTTCCTGGAAAAAGGCCTGGGCCGCCATCCAGGTCCAGACAGAGCGTCCCCCCATCAACTGGTGGATTCTGGGGGGCAGTCTGGCCTTTGGCGCCTTCACCCTCACCCTGGGTCTGGGTAACTTCCCGTACAATCAGGAAATCATCTTTTTCGGCTCCCTGGCCATCATCCTCTTTCTCATGGCCAAGCTGGTGCAGGCCCTGGCCCCCCCGGCCCGCCGGGTCCTGGTGGGCACCGCCATCATTATTTTCATTTTCCGGGCCATCCCCACCCCGGGGCCCGGTTCCACCTGGTGGATGATCGATGTCCTGGGCTTTGACCAGCAATTCCTGTCGGTGTTGTCCCTCATCAGCAGCGGTCTGGCCCTGTTCGGCATGTTTTTGTTCCGCCGGTTTATGGCCGAGCGCTCCATTGCCTATGTGGTGGCCTTCCTCACCATTGCCGCCACCCTGCTGAGTCTCCCCATCATCGGCCTGTATTACGGCCTGCACCAGTGGACCGCGGCCCACACCTTTGGCATTGTGGACGCCCGCTTTATTGCTCTGGTGGATACGGCCCTGGAGTCCCCCCTGGGACAGGTGGCCATGATCCCCATGCTCGCCTGGATCGCCAATTCGGCCCCCGCCAACCTCAAGGCCACCTTTTTTGCGGTCATGGCCTCCTTCACCAACCTGGCCCTGTCCTTTAGCCAACTGGGCACCAAGTACCTCAACCAGATCTTCATTGTCACCAGGGAAGTGAAAGACCCTGCCGGCATCGTCAAGGTGGCCGCCAACTACAGCGACCTTGGCCCGCTCCTCATCACCGTCACCATCATCGGCCTGACCGTTCCCCTGGCCGCCATCCTGCTCGTGAAAATGCTGCGCTATGAGAGCGCTTAGGCCTCTGGCAAAAGTTTCGATTTTTTAGTTGAGCCCTCTGCGGAACTTTTTTTGTCATCCTGAGCGCAGCGAAGGATCTCGTTTTTTCAAAATAGATATGAGATTCTTCGGTCGCTTTGCTCCCTCAGAATGACAGTACCGTAGGGCGGGAAAGCGAGAGCGCATCCCGCCTTCAGCTCGTTCCCAAGTTTG
>JBAQHL010000301.1:0-1574 GCA_049288295.1 Desulfobaccales bacterium | reverse complement strand
TGATTCAATGTGTGGGCTCCCGCACCCCTGAGCGGCCTTACTGCAGCCGCTTGTGCTGCGCCGAGGCCCTGAAAAACGCCCTGCTCCTGAAAAAGCGCCACCCCCTGGCGGAGGTGGTGGTGCTTTATCGGGACATCCGGGCCTTCGGCTTCCGGGAGTTGGCCTACCAGGAGGCCAAGGAACGGGGCGTGGTCTTCATTCCCTATGACCCGGCCCGGCCTCCTATGGTCGAGGCAGCCCGGCGCCGGCCTTTGACCGTGCGGGTTTGGGATGAACTCCTGGGGAAAATGGTGAGCTTGGCGGCGGATTTCCTGGTGCTGAGCACGGGCATTGAGCCCGCCGCCCACACCAGTGAGTTGGCCCGGCTGCTCAAGACCCCCACGGCTACGGGGGGCTTTTTCCTGGAGGCCCACCAGAAACTCAAGCCGGTGGAGACCATGGTGGAAGGGGTTTTCCTGTGCGGCATGGCCCATTACCCCAAAAGCATGGGAGAGGCCGCGGCCCAGGCTCAGGCCGCAGCCATCCGGGCGGCGGCCGTCCTTTTTCAGGAAACCATCCAGCAAGGTGAAGTTTCTGCGGTCATAACCCGGGAACGCTGCCAGATGTGTCTGAGTTGTGTGAAAAACTGTCCTTTCGGGGCCATTTTTATAGGAGAGGGTGGGGTGCCCGAAATCCAGGGAGAACTGTGCCGTGGCTGCGGTGTCTGCGCGGCTGAGTGTCCGGCCGGGGCCATCAGTATGAGCCGTTTTACTGATAGCGAGTTGACCGCCCAGATCAGGGCTGCCCTGGAAACCCCCCAAGGAGAGGAATATGGTGAGAGAGAGCTATTGCGGTCTGTGCGATGACTGCCAGTTGGGCCACCGGGATTTTCTGGAAACCGTGACCCGCTTGAAGGAATACCTGGATAAATTTCGGGCCAACTGGTGGATCCACTGCTTTCCGGAGAAGGAAGGCTTCAGCTTTCTGGAATTTCGCCGGGGCCTGGACTGGTTTTTGATGCACACCGAGTGCCCGGGCTGCAAGGGCGGCAAGGGCATAGACCTGTGCCCCATCCGCTCTTGCGCCAAGGAACGGGGTCTGGGGCATTGCTCCATGTGCCCGGATTTGGACTCCTGCGACAAGTTCGCACTGCTCATGGTCCAGTTCCCCGACGTCAAGATCAACTTGCGCCGCCGCCAGCTGCGCATCAAGGCCAAGCGCTTTCACCAGCAGTTGGCAGCCAAGAAAACCGAAGGCTGAGGGGTTTGGGGCCATTTCTGTCAGTGCTTTGACTTGTTTCTGAAAACCATGAATAGGCCGGTGGGGTTGGCGTCCCCGCCCGCCATCACCAGGTGCTGGCCAAGGCTTGCCGCTCATGCCGGGAATGGCGGCCATGGGCCGCCCTAGAGAGTCTGGGGCCATTGGTGCTTATAACCTGGCATAAAGGCTTTTCTGACACTTCATGGTTTTGGTTCGCAAGCCATTCTAAAAGCGGCTCTTATTCCCCCCCTTTCCTAAAGGGGGGCAGGGGGGATTTGTAGCAGACACTAGAAATCCCCTTGAATCTCCCTTTTTCAAAGGGGAACTTTATAAAC
>JBAQHL010000300.1:0-8738 GCA_049288295.1 Desulfobaccales bacterium | reverse complement strand
GCCTGGGCCTGAAGCTCATCCAGGCGGTGTTCGCCGGCAAGGACCGGGGGGGCATCCTCCCTCTGGGCGAGGGCACCGCCCGCTTCTATCGCCTCCACTTCAAGCTCTTGTTGACCTACCTCCTGGTGGTGGGGTGGTTCGGTCTCTCCCTGGTAAATCGTCTCGGCCTGGAGCCTGAGAGTCAGCAGATACTTGAGCAAATCTTCGGGGTCGGTTTGTTGATCTGGGTTTTGTTCCTCCTCCGCAGCCGGCACTTTGACGATTTGCGCGCCGAACTCAACGGCCCGGCCTGGATCAAAAAACGGGGCTTGTTCCTGACCATCAGAGTCCTGATGGTGGCGGTTTTGGGGGCCATTATCATTACCAGCCTGCTGGGCTTCCAGAACCTCTCCGCCTACATAACCCAGGCGGCCTCCCTCCTCGGGTGGCTCCTGGTCTTCCTCTGGGTCACCTGGCAAGTGGCCAGAACTATTCTGGAGCAGGCCATCCAGCCGGAGAAGGGCGCGGCGCCGAGACAACTCCGGCGGCAGGAAGAAATACTCAGGAAAAAATACCTCACTATCCTGAAAGCAGTGGTCTTTTTCCTGGTCATTGGGGCCTTTCTCCTCATATTGAAAGCCTGGGGCATAGACACCACCTTTCTGGTCTGGCTTTCCCAGGTATTGAACTGGGGAACCAGGCTCGGCCCTCTCAACCTCACGCTTCTCAACCTGGGACTGGCGGTCCTGGCCCTGTATCTCGGCCGCTGGTTCTCCCGGTTCATCAGGGTCTTCCTGGAAGTGAGGTCCTACCACCGCACCCAATGGGACGAGAGCCTGCGCTACACCATCTCCAACACCTTCCACTATGTCATCCTGGCCATCGCCGTCCTCATGGCTCTGGGTTTTTTGGGGGTGTCCTTCGGCGACCTGGCCATCGTGGCCGGCGGCCTGGGGGTGGGCATCGGCTTTGGCTTGCAAAATATTGTCAACAACTTTTTCAGCGGCCTCATCCTCCTGTTTGAACGGCCCATCAAGGTGGGGGATCTGCTTATTATTGACGGCCAGTGGGGCCGGGTAAAGGAAATCCGGGTGCGCAGCACCATCTTCGAAAACGCCGACCGTTCCGTGCTCATCATCCCCAATTCTGAAATGCTCTCCAGCAAGATTCACAACTGGACCCACTACGGCCCCGGGGTGAACCGGCTCACCCTGAAGGTCGGGGTGTCCTACGGCTCCGATGTGCGCCAGGTCACCAAGGTTTTGGGTGAGGTCTGCCGGGCCAACCCCAGGGTGGTGCCGGAGCCTCCCCCCCAGATCTTTTTTGAGGCCTATGGCGACAGTTCCCTGAACTTCAACATCTGGGTTCATCTGAAGACCCCCGCTGACCGCATCCCGGCCACCCATGAGTTGAATAGCGCCATTTTCGAGGCCTTCCAGGAGCATGGCATTGAAATTCCTTTCCCCCAGCAGGAGTTGATTGTCAAAAGCTATGCGGGGCCTGGGCAGACGCCGTTTTCTCCGCCCGGGGAGGGGGTATGAAACCGGCACCTCCCCGGAGCCGCCGCCTGGAGGCCGAAGCCCTCAGCCTGGGCGTGAGCCTGGCAGAGGCCCAGCCCCTGGCCGGGGACGGCTCGGACCGCCGCTTCTTCCGTTTGCCGGGGAGGCCCTCCCTGGTGCTCCTCCACCACCCCCAGGCCCCTGGGCGGGAGGTTACGGAAAACGATTCCTATTTTCTCATCGGCAGGCACCTCAAGGAGAAAGGGGTGCCGGTGCCGGAGATTTACGTTTTCTGCCGGGAAGAGGGCTGGATGCTCCTGGAAGACGTGGGGGACCTGAGCCTGGCGGGCACAGTGGATGCGGCGGCAAGCGAAGCTGACATCCTGGCCTGGTACCGCCAAGCTCTGGGATTACTGGTGCATCAGCAGATCGAGGGAAAAGAAGGCTTCAAGCCGGCCTGGTGCTTCGACACCCCGGCCGTGACCCGGCCCTTTCTTTGGGAACGGGAATGCCGCTACTTTGTCTGGGCCTTTCTCCAGGGCTACCTGGGCCTCGACGTGGACGAGGCGGAACTGGCGGATGATTTCAACCACTTGCTGGCCGGCATCCGCCCGGAGGAAGCCCCCTTTTTCCTCCACCGGGACTTCCAGTCCAAAAACCTCTTTGTCCAGGGGGAGGCCCTGCGGGTCCTTGATTTTCAGGGAGCGCGCCTGGGTCCTCTGGGCTATGACCTGGCCGCCCTCCTCATCGACCCCTACGTGAACTTGAGCCCCGCCCATCAAGAGGTGTTGCTCGATCAATATGTGAACCTGCTTGGGGAGCGCTTGCCGGTAAATCCCCGGGACTTCCGGGACCATTACCACCATGTCGCCCTGTGCCGCAACCTGCAAATCCTGGGGGCCTTCGGCTTCCTCACCAAAGTTAAAGGTAAAACCCAGTTCGCCCCCTACATCCCTGCCGCCCTGGCCGGCCTGCGTTTGCGCCTGTCCGCCCTCCCCGGCGCCTTCCCCCAGTTGACCGCCCTGGCAGAAAGGGTCACACCCTGATTTTTCTGTAACTGTTGAGCGATCTGAAAACCGGGATGGCTTGCCCCTATACCTGACTTGGCAATAGTGCTATATTCATTAAAGATTGAGGATTTTTCGTCATGGACAAGACCGCGTCCGCCAAATTTTCGGGGTCTTCGCCATCCTGGTGGCGGCCTACATGCTGTGGCCCAAGCACAGCCCCAAACCCAAGGACAGCCCTCATTCATGAAAATCTGGAAAGAAATAGACCTGTTATCCGAAGACCTGGCGGATGAAGTCACCCGCCTGCGCCGGGACTTTCACCAGCACCCGGAACTTTCCCATGAGGAAAAGCGAACCGCCCAGGTGGTGGCTGCCTATCTGCAGGAATTGGGGCTGGAGGTGAAAACGGGCATTGCCGGTCACGGGGTGGCGGCCACCCTCAAGGCCGCCCGCCCCGGGCGAGTGGTGGCCTTCCGGGCCGACATGGACGCCCTGCCCATCGGGGAAACCGTGGACGTGCCCTGGCGCTCCCAGGTTGACGGGGTCATGCACGCCTGCGGCCACGACTTCCACCTGAGCTTGGCCCTGGCCGCCGCGCATCTCCTTTCCCGCCTCAAGGACCGCCTGGCCGGGACCTACCGTTTTATTCTCCAGCCCGCCGAAGAAGGCCCCCCCCGGGGCACCCGCAGCGGAGCCCAGGGCATGGTGGCCGAGGGCGTCCTGGAGAACCCCCGGGCGGACGCCGTCCTGGGCCTGCACGTGGCCCCCACTCTGGATGTGGGGCACATCCGCTATGGCCGGGACGTGGTCATGGCGGGCTCTGACCACCTGGTCATTACCGTCACCGGCAAAGCCGCCCACGGCGCCACCCCCCACCGGGGCATCGACCCCATCCTGGTGAGCGGCCAAGCCCTCACCCAGATCAGGGCCTTCCTCTCCCAGGAGGTGGACTCCCGCCACCCCGTGGTCCTCACCTTCGGCCGCATCCAGGGCGGCAACCGCTTCAATATTCTGGCTGATAAAGTGGTTCTGGAAGGAAGCCTGCGCTATCTCCAGGACGCAGTGCGGATGCAGGTCATTACCGGACTCAAGCGCCACCTGGCCGGCCTGGCCAAGGCCACCGGCGCCAAAATCGAGCTGACCCACAAGGGCATTTACCCCATTTTACGGAATGATCCCGGGCTGGCCGAACGGGCCGTGCAGCTTTTGCGCGAGCTTTTGGGCCCTAAAAACCTGCAGGTCCATCACCCCGCCATGGGCAGCGAGGATTTTTCTTATTATGCCGCCAAAGTCCCGGCCTTTTACTTCTTCCTGGGAGTCCGCACTCCCGGCAGCCGGGGCCAGGCCCTGCATTCGCCGGAATTTGACCCCGACGAACAAGCCCTGCCCTTCGGCCTCAAAGCTGTGTCGGGATTGCTGGCGGCCCTGGCTGAAAAAGAAGCTTGAAGTTGTCAGGGGAGATTTCTGGGAAAATCCTTCAGAGCTCGGGAACACAGGCGTCCCGCCTGTGGCACAGGCAAGCTGCCTGTGCTCCAGGAGAAATGTGGGAGGGGACGGTAGGACGGGCTTCCAGCCCGTCCAGGCACGGGCAGGATGCCCGTGCTACCGACTTGAGACTTTTGCGATAAAAATGGAAAAAGTAATAATATAATGAGGCTCGTGCAAAATTGTAGCCGCAGGCTTCAGCCTGCGCCAGCACAGGCTGGAAAGCCTGTGCCACCAAGACTTAACTTTGCAAACAGATGAAATCTTCCGCCTGTATATGTATTTTGCCAGAGACTCTAATTATCAGGATTACTTATACAAATCCCCCTAAGTCCCCCTTTAGAAAAGGGGGACTTGAGCTTGCCGATTTACCTAACCCCCCTTTCTTAAAGGGGGGCAGGGGGGATTTGGCATATCCTTAAGCAATCAAACCAGTTGAAACATAATGGGTTATCCGGAGGAAAAACCAAAAACGCCGCCGCAGCTTGATAGTTGAGACCTCTGTAAAACAGTCGCCCACCGCGGGCTTGAGGCTGAGTCGATGTTTTATCCAAAGATGCTCCGATTTTTTCCCTGGAGAGCCTTCCTACCACCTCTCGTTCTTTTTCACCCATTCAGGTGTGCGGGCCTTCGGGAGGGCATCGATGCTGGGCAAATATGGCTTAAGGTCCAGAACCGGGGAGTCCTCCAGGGCGTCCAGGCCCTCCACTTCCAGAACATTGTTTTTGAGGCTGACAATCCGGCAGGCTGATAAGCCGGTGAGGTTGGGGCGCACCGGCGCCCGGGTGCCGAAAACCCCGGTGAGAGGGTTTTCCGGGTTGCGCCGCGGGTGCACCTTGAGGATGGCCCGCTCTTCGGGGCGGTCGTTTTTGTGGAACCAGTAGAGCACCCAGACGTGGGAAAATCCCTCCAGACCTTCCAGGGCCGGGGCCAACTCCGGGCGAATTTCAATCCTGGCCCGGTCCCCCTGGCGCTTGACCACACCGATGGGATTGATCTGGATGGCAGGAGCAGAATCCAGAGCCGGTTTGCCCTCTGCTGCCTTAATTTCATCCACCACCGCCACCCCGATAAACAAAAAACCTGTCACAAACGCCGCCAAAAAAATCTGCCACATAAGGCCCTCTAACAGATTCTTTTTTTTAAGTTTAGTAACTATTGTAAGGCTCTTAATGAGAGAGCCGGGAGACGCCATGCCCGGGAGAACAGACATCCTGCCTGTTCAAGCACAGGCTGGAAGCCTGTGCTCCCGTCTATGATAGAACTTCCCCCACTACCTCTCCCACCAGATCAATGGGCACCTTCTCCTGGATCACCGCCTCGCCCAGATGCTTCAGGAGCACGAACACCAGGCCGGTTTCCTGGCGCTTTTTATCCCGGGAGAGGGCCGCCAGAACCGCTTCCCTGTCCACAAGAGGCAGACGGCGGGCATAGCCGAACTCTAACAGGAGTTCCTTCCCCCGGCGGGACTCCTCAGGGGGCAGCCCGGCGAGCCTCTCTGACAGCCGGAGGGCCATGAGCATCCCCAGGGCTACGGCCCGGCCGTGGGGCAGGCGATACTTCGAGGCCGCTTCCAGGCCATGACCTAAAGTGTGCCCGAAATTGAGGAGCCGGCGCAAATCCTGCTCCCGGGAGTCTGCCGCCACAATGGCGGCCTTGATGCCCGCCGCCCCATGGATAATCTCCAGAAGTGCAGCCGAAGAGCTGAAAATCCCCAGGCCCTCCCGCCCCAGCCGTGCAAGCAGCTCCCGGTCCCGGATAAAACCGGCCTTGATGACTTCCGCCAGACCGTTCAAGCGCTCTGTCATGGGCAGGGTGGCCAGAAACTCCGGATCAATGACCACCAGGCGGGGCTGATGGAAGGTTCCCAGGAGGTTTTTCCCTTCCGGAAGATTGATGGCGGTTTTGCCGCCGATGCCGGCGTCCACCATGGCCAGAAGCGTGGTGGGCACCTGGATCAGCGGCGTCCCCCGCATATAAATGGAGGCCAGAAAACCGGTAACATCACCCACCACCCCGCCGCCCAGGGCGATGAGAGCGGTCCCCCGGTGGGCGCCCATGGCCAGAAGCTCCCTGGCCAGACGCTGGACCACCGTCCAGCTTTTGGAGCGCTCTCCAGGGGGTATGGTGAGAAGGTCGACCTGGAAGCCCTCATGGGTCAAGGCTTCCTGCAATTCCTGGCCGTAGAGCCGGCCCACTCGACGGTCGGTAATCACGGCAACCCGAGAGGGGAGCTTGAGGGGCTTCAGGAGGCTGCCCAGTTCGCGGCGCAGGCCCGAACCCAGGAGCAGCCGGTGGCTCTCATCCCGGCCGGGCAGATTGAGGAAAATCTCTCTCAATCCCATCTCCCGGGCTTGAGCGACCTGATCTCCTCCATGAGCACCGCAAACTGGTGGGGATAAAGGGACTGGGCCCCGTCGGAGAGGGCCTTTTCCGGTTCGTGGTGCACCTCCACCATGAGGCCGTCGGCCCCGGCAGCCACCGCGGCCCGGGCCAGGGGCGCCACCAGGTCCCGGCGGCCGGCGGCGTGGCTGGGGTCAACCACAATGGGCAGGTGGGACTCCCGGCGCACCGAGGGGATGGTGGCCAGGTCCAAAAGGTTGCGGGCGTGCTCGCCGATGGCCCGGATGCCCCGCTCACACAAGATTACCTGGGGGTTCCCTTCGGCCAGGATATACTCCGCGGCCATGAGCCATTCATCCAGGGTGGCGTACATGCCCCGCTTCAGCATGACGGGCTTGCCGATGCCGCCGGCCTTGCGCAGGAGGGTGTAATTCTGCATGTTGCGGGCGCCGATCTGGACGATGTCGGCATACTCCGCCACCTGCTTCAGGGAATCATGATCCACGGCCTCGGTGACGATGAGCATTCCCGTTTCCTGGCGCACCTTGTCCAGAACTTTCAGGCCGGTCTTGCCCATGCCCTGGTAGCTGTAGGGGGAAGTGCGGGGTTTGTAGGCTCCGCCCCGGAAGATCTGGGCGCCCTGGGACTTTACCAGCCTGGCGATGGTGAGGGCCTGGGTTTCGCTTTCAATGGCGCAGGGGCCGGACATGACCACAAACTTCCCCTTACCGATGGCCACCCCGTTGGCAAAGGTGATGATGGTATCTTCCCGCTTCATTTCCCGGCTTACCAGTTTGTAGGGCTTGGAAACGGGAATGGCCTGGGTGACCCCCGCCATATCCACAAAAAGGGCGGGGTCCAAGGGCCGGGGATTGCGCAGGATGCCGATGGCCACCCGCTCGCCGCCGGGTATGGGCTGGGCCACAAAGCCCAGGGCCTCAATTTTCAAGACCACCGCCTGGATCTGCTCCGGGCCGGCGTCCTTGTCCATGACGATAAGCATGTCAGTCTCCGGTTAGATGAAGCCGGGGCTTGGTAAATCCCAAATTTGAGACCTCTGGGAAAGTCCTAAAAATTGTCGTTCTGAGGGAGCGGAGCCACCGAAGAATTTAGATCCTTCGCTGCGCTCAGGATGACAGCCAGGTTTTTCGCAGAGTCCCCAACTTCAAAAAACTCTTGGGGATAAGACGGTTTTCTGTTGTCGGTTCCGGTTTCCGATAAAAAAATTGAACATTATGAACAAGTTACAGCTTAAGTTGTTAAATCTGAAATAGCTGCCGGGATAAATCCTAGAAATCTTTAACAAACCAGGTTCTTTATATCAGGAGGACGGGAGAAATCAAAGGCTTGGCCCGGGAAAGTTCCAGATCTGAAGGGCAAAGTTTTTCAGGGTGGGCGCCGTCCCCAAGAAGGGGGGCAGTCAACCCTTACATTATATGCGGGTGAGCACTAGACTTAACCATTTTTGCTGGTGCTATTTTGAAAAGACATTTTTTCTCACCGGCCTCCTTAAGACCGGCAGGACGGGCTTCCAGCCCGTCCAGGCACGGGCAGGATGCCCGTGCTACCGTCTGTAGGGCGCGTCTCATGTGCCAAAATTGGTGCGCAAAACGCACCCGACTTTGGACTTTGAACCTTGGACTTTTCGTAACAGTTCCTCACGGGCCCACCCGCAAATCATGAAAAGGTCAGTAGGGCGGGCGTCCCCGCCCGCCTCGATTATTCGCACAGGCTGGAAAGCCCATGCCACCCATGAGGAACTTTGCAGGACAGGTTGGAATTAGGATGACACCTGCTTCAGCCAAGTCCGGCTCATCTGGCCTATTAACCGAAAACCGAAAACCACTTCACATTCCCCGCCAGCACAGAAGCGCCATGCCCATGGCCAGGGCCACCGCATAAGGCAGGCCTTCGGATTTGGAGGGAGTTGGGAGAGGGGGGAGAGAGGCAGACTGGGAGCGCAGGAGAAACCTGTTCACCACAAGAGTCCACCATTCCTGGGCCTTGGCTTTAAGTTGGCCCCGGCGCCACAAGAAAAAAATAATCAGGGGTATTCCGGAGAGACCCATGAACATGAACAGATACAGGGTGGGCAGAGGCCCCAGCCAGGCCCCCAGGGCCGCCAGGGCTTTGATGTCACCGGCGCCCATGCCGCCTTTCAGGTAAAAGCCGATCATCAGGGCAAAGCCCACGCACAAGCCGAGGAGACCCTGGCCCAGACCGGTCCAGCCGTGGGCGCCGAATTGGAAGCCCAGACCGGACAGAGCCGCAACGAGAGTGAGATAATTGGGGATGCGGCGGGTGCGGGCGTCCCCCCAGGCCATCCAGCAGGCCAGGACCAGGGGAGGCACCAGATAAGCGTTCACTCTCAGCCAGGGAAGGAACTGACCTGCAAAGGTCTCAAGCATGAATGCCTTTTTAC
>JBAQHL010000299.1:0-3353 GCA_049288295.1 Desulfobaccales bacterium | reverse complement strand
TCCAATCCATTCCACTTCCTGCATAAAATGGCCACAGACCGGGTGCGGGACGATATCAAAGATGAATTGCGCCGCCTGGGAGTGGAAAAGAAACTGATCTCTCTGAACCTGATGGGGAGCTTTCTAAAAAACCGCCTGGCGGGGGATGCAAACCTGCCTGCGGATTCTAAAGAAATGAAGGGGAAAATCATAGAGGCCCTGGAGAAAGATCCCTGGATCGAGGAACAGATCACCGAATTTCTGCGCATCGCCATGGAAAGCCCGGAAGATCTGCATTTTCCGGAATGGACCTCAGCCTTTGAAAAATATACCAGCAAGCCTAAATAGTTCAATTGGCAACAGTTGATGTAATTATTTCCATATATTCCAAAGAGATTGAGTAGATAAGATCACTGCTGTTCTTAAACCCTTACAGAAGAGGTTCGAGCCAAGGTGAATCAGCGCTGGAGATTTTTCCTCGAGCGCTGCGGCCATCACCTTCTGCCCTCATTAGACCCGAACTCCACAGATCCCTTAGTCTGAAAGACACATCTGGCAAAGCGCCTGGCAATCTACCCCAGTTTTCTCGGTCCCAGATGATAAACTCCCAACTTTCCAGCGATAAAACCTTGATAACCTCTTTCGGGTGATCACTTTTTCAGCAACCTGCTTGGCATCCATGGCTTGGGGCCATAATTTTTGGTAGATTTTCACCGGACGGGTCACCCACCCGCCTCTTATGGTTACTTTTGACTATCCAAAATGATTATCTCTATTGATGGATTTTACCTTCATCCTGTGGATAATATTGTGAACGCTTACAGCGTTAGCTTCGAACTGCGGCCATATCCTTGCTGTCTAACCTGCCCATTGCCTTGAGGCTAATTTTTCTCAATGCACCAAGGAAGGGGGCATTAACGGCAAGGGAAAGGGGCAAAGCGGGGCCAGCCGGTTGTTTCCTGTTAGCCAAACAAAAGTAAGGGGGAGATCATGCCTTTAATCCACTTGATTGTGGTCTTGGTCGTAGTTGGTGTTATTCTCTACCTCATTAATGCATACATCCCCATGGCGGGCTCCATTAAGTCGATCTTGAATGCTGTCGTCATCATTGTCGTAGTCTTGTGGCTCCTGAGCGTTTTTGGTCTCATTGGTGAACTCTCCACAATCCGAGTGGGGAAGTAACTGTCTTAGTTTAGCGCCAGCGGACGTTCTTTTTTGCTTAACCAGAGTACGATAGCAGTAATGAATTAAATGAGGAGCACATGCCATACCAACCATACCTCGCGCCAGCTGTTGCGTTAATCGCCGGGATATTGATATTGATTCAACCCGGCCTGCTGAGCATTATCGTGGCGGTTTACCTGATTGTTACCGGCATACTGGGTCTGATGGGGGCGCGACCCTCGGGGTGGTGGGGCCGATAATCCTGTCGCCGCATAAAAAATTTGGTTCCAAGCAGCAGTTTTGGGCTGACGAAGATGGGCTCCCGCATACATGCGAGATAAAACTCTTACCCAAGGGAGAATAACATGAAAGGTAAATTCAATTTCAAGGTAGGGGCACTCTGCGCCATCCTCAGTGCGATTCTGTTAATGCCCGCACTGGGCCAGGCCGTACAAGAGGAAGGAGCGCGCGCCAAGGAACAAAAAGACCAGATTATCAAAGAGCTGAAGCTTGCTCCTGAAAAAGAGAAGGCACTTCTGGCGGTGGAAGATAAGTATGCCAGAGAGCGCAAAGCCATCATCGACGGCGTGAAGAAAGCTAATGATGAGTTGCAGGCGGCGTTGGCGGCAGCTAACCCAGACGAGGCGAAGCTAAAGGATTTGGTAAGTGCGCTGACCACCGGCCAGGATAAAATGTTTGCTTCTTTTAAGAATCAGCGGGACGAGCAACTGGCGCTGATGACCCCGGCTGAGCAAGCCAGGTATCTTATAGTACTGGGGCAATGGCGCCAGAAGATGATGGAGCAACGTAAAAAGAAATAACTCAAACGAACCGGTTATCTTTCCGGAAGACCTGCCAATTCTTTGGTCCTGCCGTTGGCATTGCCTCCCCGGACCCAGGGCTTCTTTAGCAAGAACGGTTTATCTCACCCGGGGGCTGAGGCAGCCAACCAGGCAGATGCCCGGGGAGTTGCCGGGGCCTGGTGCCGGCCGGTGACATGGTCTTGGAAAGGGTCAAGGAGAATCTCCATGAAGAAATTTTGGTTATGTTTAGGGCTAGGCCTTATTCTGGCGTGTTGGTGCGGGGGAGGATACTACGGTTTTGGAACCGGTACAGCTTTCGGACAGTACTACGATTCCCACTTGTCTTGCGACCCCAGAGACCCTTCTTGTTACAGGGACTATCATGCCGCGCCATATGCGAACCCACTTTCCCAATTTCTCTACTATATCGCTCCACCGGTAGGTCGAGACCAGCGCTATGATACACGCCAACGCTACCAGTACCAAGAGACCAAGCGCGAGCGCAAAGCGCGTGAGCGCAGAGAGATCCAAGAACTCAAAGAGCGCCAGCAGCGTCAACGCTACTAGGGAATAACCGGCCCATGGCCCTAAGAAGCCCTGCTGGCCGCAAAAAAAATGTGCTTGTTAGGCGTTATCCCTAAGGCTGCCGCATAATTGAGGCTAACCACCTAGTGGCTCGCCGCAGTTCTTGTGGAACATGAAAAGTTAGCAATTTAGTTTTATCAAAAAGAAAGGAGGTAAAAGTAAATGAAGAAATTAGTGGTGTTTTTTGTGGCGTTAACGTTTCTTGTGACATTTTCGTTGATTGCCTGCAACCAACCACAGCCACCGGCGAAACCAGCAGCGGAGAAGGGAGCGCCTGGAGCGCCTGGAGCGCCTGGAGCGCCTGGAGCACCTGGAGCACCTGGAGCACCTGGAGCACCTGCACCAGCACCAGAAAAAAAATAGAGGTGGGATATCGGGGGTATATACTCGCTAAGAGGATATACCCTTTGATATTTCAGTCATCATAGGAAATCAACCTTTACCTGCTCAGTTGTCGCATAATTGAGGGCGATCCCTCCGGTTTCATGGACGGGGGCAAAGATCTCCTCAAACAAAACCCGCATGCACTGCGAGGAGCAGGTTGCCGCCATCTTTCATTTTGGTGACACTGTTGCGTCTGTCAACGTCCCCTTGCCTTCCCAAGTGACAGGCGGGGGCGGGGGGTTTTCGGCCCCTTCGGCCTCTCTTAAAGAAAACACCCCAGCGTGATCTGCCCCCAGTAATTGTACCAAGTTTTTGCGTTAGGATGGGGAGCAAGTTATCGAATATTGATTTTCAATCTTTAGTTCTTCTTTATATCCGGACCTGGTGGACCGCCCGCGCCGGAGGCTCACGGATTTTTCCGAAGAAGGAGACGAGATG
>JBAQHL010000298.1:0-2832 GCA_049288295.1 Desulfobaccales bacterium | reverse complement strand
TTTTGGCAATATCTCGATTATGACCCCGTAATGGCGGCCAATTACCTTACCATGGTCCGCCAGCCCCTGGCCTGGAGCCGGCTGCGCTGGGCTTCCCTGTACCGCTCCCTGCCCATGCAAGGGTATTACGACCGCCTGGCCCTGACCCAGGAGCAGCAGCGGGCCTTGAAACTCAAGCGCCTGGATGAGGTGCAGGTCTATGGCCAGCTCGCGCCCTTGGGATTCGGCGCCCTGTATCTTCATGCCCATCAGGTTGAGCGGCTGGCGGTGGATGAGACCCCCCCGAGCCAAAAGGAGCATGCCCCCGGAGCAGAGGGGAGGGGGACCCCGGCATTATGAACCTTTTAGATCTGGGAATACTGGCCCTTCTTCTCCTGGTGACCCTGCGGGGGTATTTTCGGGGGCTCTTTCAGGAGTTGGCGGTATTGGTCGGGTTGGTGGGGGGCCTTTTGGTGGCGGCCCGCACCTACCTGGCTTTGGCCGCCCTGCTTCTGCCCCTGGTGAACAACCTCTATTGGGCCCAGGGGATAGCCTTTGCCCTGGTTCTGGTGGCTTTTTACTGGATGGTGCGGTTCCTGGCCTATGTCCTGCAGCGCCTCCTGTATCATCTATATCTGGATATTCTTGACCGCCTGCTGGGGGCCTTTTTCGCGCTGCTCAAGGGCTGCCTTTTCGTCGGGTTGGCGCTGCTGCTGCTGGGGGTGGTTTTTCCCAAGGAGACCCGCCTGTTAAAGGAGTCCCGCCTCCAGCCGGTTCTTACCCAGCTTGCCCGGCGCACCCTTGATCTTCTGCCCCCGGATTTCAAGAAGCGGGTAAAAGAATACCAGAACCTGATTCCCATGCCCCAAAGGCCTTCGGAGGCTCCCAGGAAAACGGGCGCAGAGACGCTTTAGTGGTTCCTCCGCTATCACATCGTCATCTAAGATGGTTAATATAAACGGTGTCGATAAAACAATCTTTGCCGTATGCCTTCAATGTGAAACGGGACTATTGTGGCACAGGCTAAACGTTCATGGCCAACTTGGGCACCCCCGAAAATCAAAATCTGTTGTAGGGGCGACGCATGCGTCTCCCCTACGGGGGGATTTTCACGGTAAAGCCTGTGGCTACATTTTTTCCTTTTCAGGCAGTAGTGCCCGGCTGACAAAAACCTTACCCAAGCCCAACGGATATCCCTTATGACCGATGCCAAATCTGATGCCGGCGCAGCCATCCTCGAATTTATCGCCATTATCCGGCGGCTGCGGAGTCCCGGCGGCTGTCCCTGGGACGCCAAACAAACGCCGGAAACCTTGCGAACTTATGTCCTGGAAGAGGCCTATGAGCTCATCGAGGCCCTGGAATCCCGGGACCCTGAGAAAATCAGGGAGGAATTGGGGGATCTCCTCCTGCATCTCGTGTTTATCAGCGACATCTACGACGTGCAAGGGATCTTTTCCTTCACCGATGTGACCCGCGGCATCGCGGCCAAGATGATTCACCGTCACCCCCATGTCTTTGGCGATGAAAAGGCCGAAACCCTGGAGGACCTGCGGCGCCTGTGGCAAAAGGCCAAGGAGCAGGAGGGCAAAGGGAAAAAGCCGGGGGCTCTGGGGGAAGTTTCCCAGGCGCTGCCGGCCCTCACCCAGGCCCAGCGCCTGGGGGAGGCCGCCTCCCGGCTGGGCTTTGACTGGCCCAGCGTTGAAGGAGCCCTGGAGAAGGTGGAAGAGGAATGGCAGGAGTTCCGCAGGGCCTTGACGCTGCCCCCTCATCCGGCCTGGGAGGAGGAACTGGGAGATCTCCTCTTCGCCCTGGTCAACGTGGCCCGCTTTCTGAAAATCGACTCGGAAAACGCCCTCCGGCGCACAATCTACAAATTCATCAAACGTTTCCACGTGGTGGAGCGCACCCTTTCCAAGGAAGGCAAGACCCCGGAAAGCTCCACCCTGGAGGAAATGGAGGCCATCTGGCAGGCGGCTAAGAAAGGTTGAAAAGGAGCCCCTCAAGGGAGCCCGCCTTCCCCGCTCGCCTTTACCTTGCCAGGTACATCAAAAAAGATTAAAATATTATGTTAGTTACGCTTAGGAGGTAGGTAATCGGGCTATGGAACCCAGCCGGCCGAGGGGGGCCCTGTCTCTCCCCAAAACTCTATTTTTTGTTCTCGCCGGCACTATTCTCCTCTCCTTTCTTTTTTTCACCTTTTGGCAGCAACTGAACCGGAAGGTGGAGTCTATCCTTAAAAATCAGTTCAACCAGCAGCAGTTGGAGTTGGCCCGGAAGATCGCCGACAACGTGGAGGCCTACTTCGACTACCTGGAAAGCGAACTGTTGGCCTTTCCCTGGCGTTTTCGGCTTATTCCCCCCAACTCCCCTGATTTTAACGCCTTCATGGAAGCCCGTTACCAGGATTGCTGCCGCCTGGGCGTTCTGGAGATTCGCATGTATGACGGGCAGGGCCGGCTCCAAAGAGCCTGGGGGAAGGAAGGCTATGGGAGCCTCCCGGGAAGTCTGAATAATCTTTCTGATACCATCCTTACCTGGGCACTTAACCCCCAAAACAAGGGACGTCTCTATTTGGGTCAGGTGCACCGGGCTACCCAGCCCCCCTGGGAGGGACGCCTGGTGATGCCCCTTCTCACCGCCCTTTATGCCTCGCCCGAGGCGTCCGCCCCTTATGGCGCCCTCGCCCTCCTCATCGACCCGCATTACATTGCGGGCAAGGTTACTGAAGGGGTTCTTTCCGGGAAGACCGGCTACCCCTGGATCATCGATCAGAATGGCACGTTCCTGGCCCACCATGAAAAAACTTTTGTGGGTGAAGACGCCCTGGCAGTGCGGCTCAGGCGCAACCCT
>JBAQHL010000297.1:0-2143 GCA_049288295.1 Desulfobaccales bacterium | reverse complement strand
CAACCACGGCTTCGGCCGGGTGCGCCTGGAGTTTGAAATCCCCTCGCGGGGCCTTATCGGCTTGCGCGGCCAATTCTTAAACGACACCCGGGGCACCGGGCTTTTGAACACCATCCTGCAGGGCTACACCCCCTATACGGGGGAAATCAGCGGCCGGCCCAACGGGGCCTTGATCGCCGACCGTTCCGGGAAGGCTGTGGGCTACGCCATCCACCATCTGCAGCCCCGGGGGACAATCTTTGTCAAGCCTGGGGACCCGGTTTACAGGGGCATGATTGTGGGCGAAAATACCCGCCCCGAGGATATGTGGGTGAACATCACCAAGGAGAAAAAGCTGACCAATATAAGGGCGGCGGGTTCTGATGAGGCCCTACGCCTCGTGCCCCCCAGGCAATTCAGCCTGGAGCAGGCCATGGAGTTTATCAACGACGATGAACTGGTGGAAGTGGTCCCGACGGCCATCCGCCTCCGAAAAATAGCCTCCGGGTGAGGGGGGCCTGGATCCTGATTCATTACCCCCGAAGATCACTCGCCATTCACCTGTGGACACAAAGTCCTAACTTATCAGTGGACCTGGAAAAATTGCCGGTTTGAACTGAATATCACAACTGCGAGGGGCTGGCCCAAGAATAAGCCACCCGGCCCTTCTCAGACTGGGTCCTCGGAAAGTGAGCCCAATTTGTCTATATAAGGAGAATAAGGAGAATTTTTAGCCAGTTGATGAGTTTCTAATCAGGGTGTTCCTGGTGGCTTTGGCCTTCTCCCCTTCCTGTCAAGCAAATGCCCTGGCCCGCCAGCCACTCGTCTTCCACTGTCAGGATTCTGGCGCTGGACATAGCCGCCCCCTTTCCTAAAACACCAGCCGGCAGGTGGTCTCAGCCTCGCGGGTTACCGTAATCGCCCCTTCCAATTGTTTCATCAGGTTGCTGATCATCAGCCAGCCGAAGCTGATGGGTTTTTCCAGATCCACCTCCCGGGCCAGGCCAACCCCGTTGTATGCCGCCACCGCGCCCACGCTTCCAATCCAACCGTCTGCCGGCACATGTCATTATGGGGCGACCGAGCGGTGCTGGGCTAGGTTTCAGGGGCTGGGGATTAATCAGGAAAATTTTAACTTTCCTGACTCGCACGAGAATGATGGCCTTAACAGAGAGGTGCTTGGGTCGAAAAGATTTAGAAAATTAACTCAGGAATGCCAGCAGCAATTAAAACTTCCAGAAATAAAAAAGATTATAGGCCAGCCAGGGCACCAGCAGGCAGACTAACATTTGCAGGAATCGGACGATGCGGCGGGCCCGGGAGATTTCGGTGACTTTGTCGCCAATGGCCATCTGGGTATAGGTTTTTCCCCTGAGATTGGCCCGGGTGATAATAATCCGGAAATTTATTTCACCCACAAACAAGTAGCTGAACAGAAAACCGGCCATAAAATACAAGGCGGCCTTGGGGGTGGTGAGGGCTTGCCAACCGCCCGCGCCAAGGTGCAGGAGCAGCCCCAGCCCCAGGAAGATGCACACTGCCTCCAGCCGGTAATCGGTGACGATACCGGCTTTCCAGACGCGGTATTCTTCTTCGTTCATAAGGCCTTCCAGCCGCTACCATCCCGGCAATGGCAGAGCGGAACTCTCAGAGATTTAAAAACTAATTAATGATATAGGGAAAGAAATTAACAATATTTGCAATGAAACTCAATCATGATGGGAAACATACGGCACTTTTCCTGGATCGGCAAATTTTTTCCTCCTAATCACGAAAGCGGGAATGTCCTCATTGCAAACAACTTGATCAACTCCTCAAGTTGGCCCGAGCTGTGTCCGACAGGCCCATATGTGTGTGTGCTTACTCGGGCCAGTGTTTGTCTATATAAAAATTAGAGGTTAGCTTTTCAGCTAACCCCTGGTAATTTCTGGCACGCCTGGCAGGATTCGAACCTGCGACCCTCGGATTAGAAGTCCGATGCTCTATCCAACTGAGCTACAGGCGCTCTGGGTTGGCTGACTTGAGATTTATGAAGTGTCCCAAAAGTGTCCAAACGTTCCCGGCTCCCAAACCTGGTTCAGGATGTCTTAGACCCCTACCAGGACTGTCAATTTCTCACGGCTTACAGAGTTTATAGGGTTTGAACACGTGCATAGTCTTGTGG
>JBAQHL010000296.1:0-2944 GCA_049288295.1 Desulfobaccales bacterium | reverse complement strand
ATACCTTTCACTTCTGGTCCTTGGACTTTCAGGTAATCAAAGGGCGGCCTTAGAGCCGCCTTTTTTTCATATTGCTCTGGAGGGTTGGTAACGGCGGCCTCTTCATTCCGGTTTGCAGTCAAACGGTGGCACAGGTGTTTTCACCTGTGCAGACGCAGGCTGAAGCCTTCGGCTACAATAAATTCTCTATAGAGTGCAACACGGTATCAGCCGGAACAACGATACCCGGTCCGGCTGATGGAGTTGGGACTCGCAGACAATAGGGGGACGCCGTCTTCACAACGTAAATGGCAGGCTGAACTTACCGAGGCGGCTCAGGCGACGGCCAATAAATGCAGTCCGGTAAGGCCGGCAAGGAGAGGGTGATGATGATAAGATTATCCGTGGGCAACCTGCCCCACCTCATGACCGGAGAACAGTTGCAAACTCTTTTTTCTGAGGCCGGTTTGGTAGCCTCAGTCAAGATCATCACTTACCTGCACAATGGGGAGTCCCGTGGTTTCGGCTTTGTGGCTATGGAAACTCAGGCGGAGGGCCAGAAGGCCATTTCCATGTTCAACGGCCGGCTGGTGGACGGGCGACTCCTGACCGTAACGGAAGATAGGGCGCATTCAAGACGTTCCTTTACCCGCCGCAGCGCAGTTGCGGAAGACACAAACCAGTAATCAACCCTGACCAGGTTTGAAGAAAGGGTTTGTTCATGTTACTTCTCTGCATCAGAAAGAAGGATGCCCGGAGAAAAGGCCGGCGGAAACCGGCCCCAAGGAGATCCTCCATGAAACAGAAAGACTGTAAGGTGATATTTTCGGAATTTGATGGTTATTGTAAGACCCTGGATAGAAACGGCTGTATTAGCTACCCGGTCACCATTACCTGGGCCGGGGAAGGGGGCTATATCGGTAAGCCGGTGGTGATAATTTTTGGGGAGTCCCGCACCTCTGATAACCTGCCTCCCGGTGAATTACAGGTCCCATTTGATATATTGGAGGAAGTGAGGCAAGCCGGTTATAAGGCAACGCCTCTCAGCACGACGGAAATCAAAGATTACTGGCAAGGGGCGCGGCGGCTGAAAGTCAAAAACCATTGGCACCCGGAGGCAAGGCTCGTTCAGTATTAAATTTTTGCACCTACCCTTATCAATACGTCACCTTCAATGTCTACGAACATACCAGCATCGATTTAGGAATGAGGAAAAGTCAGCATGACCATCAAACTCAAAGCGCCTCACGCACTGGAAAAACTAACCCGTTCAGAAATTCGTCTAGCTGCTTCCATGTGGGTTCCCTTTGTCACGCCTGATTAGTTCTTTAGATCACCCGTACTTCCCGGTTATGTAGTCTTCCGTGCGCCTGTCCCCAGGGTGGGTGAAGATTTTTTTGGTGGGACCGAACTCAATGAGCTCCCCTAAAAGCATGAAGCCGGTGTCGTCCGAAACCCGGGCCGCCTGTTGCATATTGTGGGTCACGATGATGATGGTGTAGGTTTTTTTCAGTTCCTGCATGAGCTCTTCGATGCGCAGGGTGGCCAGGGGATCGAGGGCCGAGCAGGGCTCATCCATGAGCAAAATTTCCGGCTCCACCGCCAAAACCCGGGCGATGCACAAGCGCTGCTGCTGCTCCTCGGTGAGCTCCAGGGCCGAAACATGGAGGCGGTCCTTCACTTCATCCCACAAATGCACGGCCACCAGGGAGCGCTCCCGGATTTCCAGGAGTTCCTGCTGCCTGGGGCGGCCGTGGATTTTGGGACCGTAGACCACGTTTTCGGTAATGGACAGGGGGAAGGGGTTGGGGCGCTGAAAAACCATGCCCACCCTTTTGCGCAGCCGGGTGAGGTTGACGCCGGGGTCGTAAATGTCTTCACCGGCAATGAGCACCCGGCCGGTGAGGCGCACCCCGGGGATCAGGTCGTTCATGCGGTTGAGCACCCGCAGCAGGGTGGACTTGCCGCAGCCTGAGGGGCCGATGAGCGCGGTGATGGACTTTCCCGGAAAATCGGCGTTTACCCCGATAAGGGCATGGAAATCCCGGTAATAGAGATTGAGGTCTCGAATGCTGATTTCCGAAAGGAAGGCGGCGGGCTCTTTATCCGAATCGGCCAGAGATGTAGTCATCAGTTTGCTTGTCTTTCGGTTCGGTGAAGACCTTGGGGGTATGGCCGACCTCAATAAGCCGGCTCATGAGCAGAAAGGCCACCCGGTCGGTGGTCCGGGCTATCTGCTTGGTATTGTTGCTCACCAGAATTATGCTGTAGCTGCTCTTCAATTGGAAGAGGGTCTCTTCGATTTTGGCGGTGGAAATGGGATCAAGGCCGCTGGTGGGCTCATCCAGGAGGATAACCTCGGGCTGCATGGCCAGGGTCCGGGCCAGACAAAGGCGCTGCTGCTGGCCGCCGGATAGATTCAGGGCCGAGTCATGCAGCCGGTCCTTCACCTCATCCCACAAACGGGCGGCTTTGAGACTGGTCTTGGCCAGTTCTTCCAGGGAGTCCTTGTCTCCCCGCCCGGCCAGCCTGGGAGCCAGGGTCAAATTCTCGAAAATGGAGCGGGGCAGGGGCACCGGCCTGCTGAGGACCAGCCCCACCCGGCGTCTCAGAGAGACCACATCACAGTCCGGGGCCAGAATATCCTCGCCGTCCAGGGTGACCGCGCCTGTGACCCTGGCCTCGGGAACCAGGTCCGAGAGGCGGTTGAGGACCTTGAGCAAGGTGCTCTTGCCGCTCTTGGCCGGCCCCATGAGCCCGAAAATTTCATTGGCCTGGACATCAAAGGAAACAGCATCCAGGGCCTGGTGGTCACCATAGAAGAAGGAAAGTTGATTAAGGCTGATTTTGGCAGAATTGCCCTGGTTCATGGAGAATTTTCCTTCGGTGGTTCTCTCAAAACCATGAAAAAAACTTGGTGGCACAGGTGTCCTCACCTGTGCTAATGGAGCCTCTAAGGCGGGAT
>JBAQHL010000295.1:0-2178 GCA_049288295.1 Desulfobaccales bacterium | reverse complement strand
CTCATAGCTTATAGCCCACAGCTCTTCCCTGTCCTCCCCCATAATTCTCATCATCATCCGGTTTCAGCCAACGGGGATCTTTGAAGCCCATGATGCCCCGGGGTTGAAAGATCATCAACAATACCAGCAGCAAGGGGCCGATGACCCAGCGCCACAGGCCCAGCGGCCGCAAAAATTCCAGAACCAGGGTGAAGAGGGTGGCCCCCAGCAGAGAGCCGGTGAGGCTGCCCATGCCCCCCAAATACACCATGACCAGCATGTCCGTGGACTTAAGTATGGAAAAGCTCCGGGGGTTGATGAATTGCAGCAGGTGGGCAAAAAGCCCCCCGGCCACCCCGGCGAAAAACGCGGATACGCAAAAAGCATAGACCTTGAGGCGGCGGGTGTCCACACTGGTGAGATTGGCGGCCACCTCGTCCTCCCGAATGGCCATAATGCCCCGCCCGAAATTGGAATAGACCAGGTTGCGCATGAGATAAAAGGTCAGCAGCACCCAGAACACCACCCAGGGGAACGTGGTGAGCAGGGAAATATCCTGGAAGCCACGGGGGCCGCCCACCGCATCTATATTTTCCAGGATGCTTTTGACGATCATGTTGAAGGCCAGGGTGACGATGGCCAGGTAGTCCCCCCGGGTGCGGAAAGAGGGGAAGGCCACCACCAACCCGGCCAGGGCCGCGGTCAGGCCGCCCGCTACGACGATCAGCGGAAAGACCCAGGGGCCCAAATCCCGGGGCAGATACCAGACGCTCAAAATGGCGGAGACATAGGCGCCGATGGCCATGAACCCGGCATGGCCCACGGAAAACTCGCCCATGTAGCCGTTCACCAGGTTCAGGGACAGTGTGAGGATCATGTTGATCCCCACGTACATGAGGATCTGCACGACGTAGGGGTTCAACAGGCCGGATTCAGGCAGGACCCAGGAAAGGGCCAGGAGGGCCAAGGCTCCGGCCCAGATGAGCAAACGCTTCGACGGCATAATGTCCAGGTAAAAAGTTAACAGTAAAAAGGCAAAATATATCGGTGATGGTGTGAGCCTCTTGCAAAATTGTCCTCTCAAAAAGAATTGTCATTCTGAGGGAGCGAAGCGACTGAAGAATCTAGATCCTTCGCTGCGCTCAGGATGACAAAAAACGAGTTTTGCAAGAACCTCGGTGTGATAGCCTATTTATTTTTGAAATAGGCACGTTCTGTCTTATTGCCCTTTTACTTTGCCCTTTTAACTTTTGTCTTGAACTCACACCCTCTCAAAAATCGGCCTGCCCAACAGGCCCGTGGGTTTGTAGACCAAAAGCAGAAGGAGCAGGGAAAAAGCCACAAAATCCCGGTACGTGGAGGACGGCAGAAACACCGGGGTAAAAATTTCCACTGCTCCCAGAATAAAGCCCCCCAGCATGGCCCCCCGAATATTGCCGATGCCGCCCACCACCGCAGCAATAAAGGCCCACCAGCCGATGCGGACGCCCATGTAGGGGTCCAGGACCGGGTAGGCCAGGGCGTACATGAGGCCCCCGGCCGCGGCAATGGCGGAACCTATGGCAAAGGTGAGGGAAATGACCCGGTCCACCGGCACCCCCATGAGGGGCACGATGGGCCCATTATAAGAGATGGCCCGCATGGCCATGCCCAGGAGCGTCCGGCGCACCAGCATGTCAAGCAACAACATGATGAGGGCCGCCAATATTATGGTCAGCAGTTGCAGGGGCGTCAGGGTCAAGCCGGCCACCTGCCAGGGGCTGGCGGGGATGAGGTCGGGAAAGCGCCGGGGCTCCGGCCCGAGCAGAGCCAGGGTGAAATGCTCCAGGAACAGCCCCACCCCCAGGGCGGTGATGACCGCGGACAGGCGGGGGGCCTGGCGCAGGGGCCGGTAGGCCAGGCGCTCGATGGTCACCCCCAAGACGGCCGTGAGCAGCATGCTGAAAAGCAGGGCGCCGGTGAAGACCAACGGCAGGGGCAGGTTGAGGGGCAGACCCAACAGGAACAGGGCCGCGGCCAAACTCAGATAGGTGGACACCATGAAGATGTCCCCGTGGGCAAAATTGATCATGGTGAGAATGCCGTACACCATGGTGTAACCCAGGGCGATGAGGGCATAGACGCTCCCCAACTGCAGGGCATTCAGGACATTTTGGCCTAATATCTGGAGCATGGGTGGTGTTACTCTCGGTATTGTGG
>JBAQHL010000294.1:0-11930 GCA_049288295.1 Desulfobaccales bacterium | reverse complement strand
TCCTGGGCTCGTGCTATTACAACCTCGTCAAGGACACCGAGGCCGGCGGCAGCGGGGTCTCCTGGTTTCAGGCCGACGATTACTTTTATTTTTCCAAAGGGGTGGCCATAAGCATGGCTGAGATGCTGGAGGCCGTGAAGGAGGAGTTTCACGATGAACTCCAGAAAAAGAACGTCCACAAGCTCCTGGATGACGTCATCCATGCCCTGCACGCCTCCGCCCACCTAAGCCCCTGGATCATCACCGACGGCGCCAAAGACGGCCTTTTGGCCAACCATCGGGCCAACATGTCCACCTACATCGGGGAAGCCGAACATCTGGTCTCCACCATCAAGACTGTCCTGGCCACCAATTAACACCAAATTCGCTTTGAAATGAACAAATTACCCAGATAACCGATTGTTATCACAAGTAGGGGCGGGTTTTAAACCCGCCCCTGCACTCATTAACGCATTCTTATACCAAGTTGGGATCAAAAAACTAAACCTATAATTATTTGTTATACCTATCAAATTCCCCTAAATTCCCCTTTAGCAAAGGGGGACTTGGTTGCTGATTATTGTGAACCCCCCTTTTTCAAAGGGGGGCAGGTGGGATTTGTCTTCTCCCGGTTTGGCCAGAGACACCATCCATATGTCACTCTGAACCTGCATAGCAGATACTTTATGGACACCCTCATAATTACCTCTATATGGCTATAAAACCTGAAAAAAACGGTGGGCCGGGCGTCCCTGCCCGCGGTTGTGGCGGGCGATGCCCAACCCTACACTTCCAGCACTTTCTATGAACCTTAGAACCTTGAACTGATCAAACAAACACTACCGGGGGGGCGGCGTTTTTGCGCTCCACGATGTCGCCGATGACGTAGGCCTCTTCGTGAAGCCCCTGGAGGCGCAGGAGCACGTCGTTTTTTTGTTCGGCGGGGATGGCCAGCACCAGGCCGATGCCGTTGTTGAAGGTCCTGAGCATTTCAGCCTGGGGGATATTGCCCTTTTCCTGGAGAATCTGAAATATCGGGGGCGCCGACCAACTGTTCAGCTTGACGACCGCCTGGCAGGAGCGCGGCAAAATCCGGGGGAGATTGTCGTTGAGGCCGCCGCCGGTGATATGGCAGATGCCGCTTAAAGAGAAATCCCGGAGGAGATTGAGGACGGTGTCCACGTAAATGCGGGTGGGCTTGAGGAGCTCTTCTCCCAAATTGTCTTCCAAGACAGGAAATTCGTCGGTGATTGCATAGCGCTCCTGTTCCAAAAGCACCTTGCGCACCAGGGAAAAGCCGTTGGCGTGGAGGCCGTTGGAGGCCACGCCGATGAGGCAGTGCCCCACGGCAATGTCGGAGCCGTCCACCAGGTGTTCCCGCTCCACCACGCCCACCACGAAACCGGCCAGGTCATAGTCACCGGGCTGATACATTCCCGGCATCTCCGCGGTTTCCCCGCCGATAAGCGAGCAGCGGGCCTGGCGGCAGCCGTTGGTAATTCCTTCGATAATCTCGATGGCAGTTTCAGGATTGAGTTGGCCCATGGCCAGATAATCCAGGAAAAACAGGGGGGTGGCCCCGCAGGTGATGATGTCGTTGACACACATGGCCACCAGATCAATGCCGATGGTGTGGTGACGGTCCATCAGGACGGCAATTTTGATTTTGGTGCCGACCCCGTCTGTGGCCGAAACCAGAACCGGGTTCCGGTATTTTTCCACATCCAGGTGAAACAGGCCGCCAAAACCGCCGATTTCCCCGATAACCCCGGTGCGGTGGGTGGCTTTCACCAGGGGACGGATAGTCTGGATAAAGGCATCGGCCTTGTCGATATCCACCCCTGCGTTCTTATACGAAGTGGGCCCGCTCATGAACCCGTTCCTCCCCCTGGCCGCAACACCGGCATTGGACAACGCCTGGAAAAACCAAAATATCGGTGGGAAATAAAGGGATCTTCAGGAACTAGGGTCTTCGGCGTCCGTGTCATGGCAGCCGCCGCAGACTTTGTCGTGCTCCCCTTTTTCTGAGCCGGACCATTGGGCCCCGCACTTGGGGCATTGGTTTTCAAAGCCCTCCAGAACGTAATCTCCCCCTTCGATTCGGATAGCCTTGCCGTTCACCAGGGCGTCGGCAATAATCTGGTGAGCTCGGGCCAGCATCCGGGTGACCGTGGGCCGTGAAACCTTGAGCTGCTGGGCTGTCTCTTCGTGACTCATGCCGAGAAAATCAGATAATCTCAAGGCTTCCAGCTCATCCACGGTAATCACCGCGTGTTCAAGAACCCGCAAAGGAATTCCCTGGGGTTTGAAAAAGGTCACCCCTGGCTCCCGCATAACAAAACGGCATTTTTTCGGTCTTGGCATTCTCCCGCCGAGTGTGCGAATTATTCTCTTTTTAATCCGGCCCGCTCAACCTGTCAAGGAGAAACCCTGAAAGTTTCTTCACTGCATGAACATTGACGTCCGGCTCAAAAGTCATTATGCTAAATTGCTGCTGTGGCTGCTGGGTAAAGCAGCCTGGCCATAAATAATTTTTCGCTCGACAGACCTGGGAAAAGGGGAGCCTATGGGAGAAGATTACCGCCGCCAGGTGGATGAATGCGCCCGCTTTGTCATGGACCGGCTTGATCTTCAGCCGGAATGGGGACTCATCATGGGAACGGGGCAGAAGCTCCTGGCAGAGCAGCTGGTGGGCGGGGGGGCCCTGTCCTATCAGGATATGCCCAACTTTCCCCGAGCCACCAGTCCCACCCACCAGGGACGGCTCTTGTGGGGCCGTCTGGCGGGGAGACCGGTCCTGGTTTTTCAGGGGCGGGTCCACGCCTACGAGGGCTACCCTCTCTCCCAGGTGACCATGCCGGTGCGGCTTTTGAGCGCCCTGGGAGCCAAAAACCTTATCATCACCAACGCGGCCGGGGGCTTGCACCCCCTGTTCCAGGGCGGCGACCTCATGCTCATCGCCGACCACATCAATCTTCTGGGGGACAATCCCCTGGTGGGAGAGAACGTGGAGGAATGGGGACCCCGCTTCCCGGACCTGAGCCAGGTCTATGACCGCGCTTTTTTGGCTTTAGCCGAAGAGGTGGGCCGTAAAGAGGGGATCATCCTGCGCCAAGGCGTGTATGTGGCCGTCAAGGGACCGAGCCTGGAAACCCCGGCGGAGACCAGGTTCCTCCGGCTCATCGGGGCCGATGCCGTGGGGATGTCCACTGCCGCCGAAGCCATTGCCGCGGTCCACGCCGGTCTGCGCATCCTGGGAATCTCCATCATCAGCAACGTCAACCTGCCTGACGCCATGGCGGCCATAACCATAGAGGATGTGGTGGCCACGGTGGGACGGGCTGAGTCCCGGCTGGTCCAGCTCATTCTGGGGGTCTTGGGAGAAACCCGCTAGGCAGGGAAGATAAAGCAGAAGAAGGCGGCTGCGGGCAGCCGCCGTTAGCTCTTCACCCGGATAACAGGCCTCTTTGACCTCCTGAAAAGGGGAGGCCGGCGAGGCCGCAGGACTCAAAGTTAAAAAAATTCCCAACCGGTCTAATGTCTGGACTTCATGCCCTTGGGTCCCCTGAGCCGCTTGGCTGGAGGCTCGGTGGAGGCCAGCATCTCCAGGGACACATCCTCCGGGGCAGCCTTAGCCTTGGTTTTGCCTTTCTTGGGGGCCGCTTTCGCGGCCGCAGCTTTGGGAGCCGCGGCTTTGGCCGCCGCCTTGGGGGCCGCCGCCTTAGGCGCCGCCGGGGCAACATCGCCTAAAATATACACCCGCTCGGCAGCAGGCAAGTTTTCCAGAGATGCGTTACACTTACTACACGCCTTGAGGTCGAGGGAATTAGCAACCTGGCATTTCGGACATTTCAGCCACAGCCCCATTGGGGGGTCCTCCGAGATGTTTTTGTTACCATTAACAAACGTATAATGATTCTTCAACCTTTTTCTTTAGGTTAATCAAGGAAACGAGGTTGTTTTAAAAAAAATCTCCACAAGAGAGGATCTATGAAAAAGCAGATCATCACCTCCGATAAGGCCCCTGCCGTTATCGGCCCTTACAGCCAGGCCGTAGCTGTCGGCCCCTTCCTGTTCGTTTCCGGCCAGATCCCCATGAATCAGCAGGGGGAGATGGTCCGGGGAGATATTGTGGTGCAAACGGTCCAGGTGCTGGAAAACTTGAAGGCCATTTTGGCAGCAGCCGATCTCTCCCTCAACGATGTGGTGAAAACCACGGTCTTCCTGGCGGACATGGCTGATTTCGCCGAGATGAACCGGGTGTACGCCGAGTTTTTTATCAAAAAACCGCCGGCCCGCAGCACCATCCAGGTGGCCGCTTTGCCCAAGAACGCCTCGGTGGAAATCGAAGCCGTGGCCTTTAAGAAAGATTAGCCCCTGCCCGCCAGAGGGACCCATGCGCACCTTTGAGGAAATCAGGACAAACTTCCGCCTGAGCGAAGACGAGGAGGACATGCTCCACCGCCTGGCCCCGGTGGTGGAGCCCCAGGCCGATCAGGTGGTGGAAGACTTCTACCAGTTTCTCCTGGAGATACCCCATACCGCCAAATTCCTCGAGGACCCCGAGCGCCTGGCCCGCCTCAAGAGCTATCACCGCGCCTGGCTCATGGCTTTGTTTACAAGTCCCTTCAACGAGGCCTATTTTCAGCGTCTCGAACGCGTCGGCCTGGCCCACGTGCGCATCGGCCTGTCAGCCCATTTCGTTTACGTGGCCATGAATTTTCTGCGGGAGCGCTTAAAGAAAATTATCGCCGCCGAGATAGCCCCTCTGGAACAGGGGACCGCCGCAACCGCCCTGGATAAGATCCTGGACCTTAACCTGGATGTCATCGCCCGGGCCTACCACCAGGCGGAAATGCGCCGCTTTTTCCTGTCCTACCGCCTGGACGACGCCTTAATCCGCTTTGCCCGGCGCTTCACCTTCGGCCTTAACCTCTTGCTCCTGGCGGGCCTCATCGGCTTGGCGGGCGGCATGATCGTGGTGCTCATCAACGATGTCAGCCTGATCTTTCGGGGACAATTGGACAAAGGCCTGATTTCGGCCCTGGGGTCTTTACTGGTCCTCTGGCTGGCCATTGAACTTCTGGAGGCCGAGATCGACAGGCTCCGGGGCGGGGAACTGCAACTCAGCCTGTTTGTGGGCGTGGGCCTGGTGGCCTTTATCCGCAAAGTGCTCATCGCCACCCTCTCCCATGAAGACATCCAGAGTGAACTGGTGTATCTGGGGGGGATTTTCGTCTTCGGCATCATCTACTGGCTGATTTCCCGGACCGAGGCGAAAAAGTAAAACGGTTTTCGGTTTTCGGTTTTCGGTTTTCGGCATAAATTATCATAAAATAACGATGGCTTGAGTGTTTCATCGGTTTCGTTTCATGCCGGGTTGCGTCCTATAGTGAATGTTGGGCGGGCACTGTCCGCCAAACAACGCCCAATCCTCCTGAAAAACCACCATCTCGTCCCCAGGCTCCTGCCTGGGGACACACCTTTGTGCTTTTTATTTCAAATTGTTCACAATTTTCTCTGGCCCTCAGCATTTTGGCGATGGACCGTGGGGATTGTGTTTTCTTTGTGCCGAAAAGTTTTAAGTTGGGAGTTGTGAGTTATGGGTCGGTGGAGGGCAGTCGCCCGTCAATTCCGGCACAGGTGATACGAGGTTGGTTTTAAAGAAGTACTATTGGCTGGTGAAGGAATTTCTTTTTCCAGGCTGGGCTGCACCGCCATGGTTGATAGATCCGCATTTTATCGGGAGTTACCAAATCCCCCCTGCCCCCCTTTAGAAAAGGGGGGAATTTCAGGACTTTTGAAGACGACCCTCCCGGGTGAGATGGTAGCGCCGGCCCTTCCAGACCACCTCATTTCCCAGAAAGCTTGCCAGCCATAGTCCAAAGGAGAGCAAGTCCTTCAGGGGCACAAGGAACAGCGCCGGAAAGCTAAGAGGCCCCTTAAGACAGACAGCTTCACCGAACCAGGCCAGCCCCCAGCGCAGGGCCACGGTGGCAGCCACCAGGCCCACGGCCCAGGAGGCCCAGCCGCTGAACACCGCCAGGGCCAGGCTGAACACCAGGGCCTGGGTGATGCCGTAGGCGAAGTAGCCCATGGGGCGGCACACCCGGTAAGTCCGGGTCCAGCGCAGTTGATGGGCCAGATAATCCCGGAAACTCATGCGGGGGTTGAGGGTTTCCACCACATAGGGGAGCAGCTTGACCTGGTACCCCGCCTGGTGGATGCGCCAGCCCAACTGGTAGTCGTCGGCCAGATAATCCGTCAGGGCAGCAAAGCCGCCGATACTGGCGAGGGCCGTGCGGGTGAAGGCCATGGCCGCGCCCAGGGCAAAGCGGATGCCTTCCACCTGCCGGGACACCGCCACCGAGGGGATGAAGTCGGCGCTGATGGTGAGGGCTTCCATCACCGCGCCCAGGGAGTCGGCCCGGCCGGCCCGGTAGGGACAGGACACCAGGCCCACCCCGGGGTCCCTGAGGGCCGCCGCGGCCTGGCCCAGGAAGTCCTGGCCCACCTTGACATCCCCGTCGGCCACCACCAGGAGATCGTAGCGGGCATGGGGCTCAAGCTGGCGGAGCGTGCTTACCTTGGGATTGTGCCCCAGGGTCTCCTGGCAGAAAATCACCTCCACCCGGCCGGGGGGGGCTTGCCGGCGCAGTTCCTCGAGAAGGGGCGCCACCGGGTCTTTTGGGTCGGCCACGCCGAAGAGAACCTGAAAAGGCTCATAGTCCTGGGTGAGGAAGGTCAGCAGGCATTCCCTGGTTTCCCGGTCGAGACCCTTCACCGGCTTGAACACGGTGATGCCGGGAAAATTCGGTAAGGCGGGGGGCGGCAGCGGCTTCTGAAAGAGCCGTTTCAGGGAAACCAGGGCCAATACCTGGTAGGCCAGGGCGGCGGCGGTGAGCAGAAATAACAGAAATATCATGGCCGGAAGGAATTTTCTTTAATAATATCGTGAGAAGTCCCGATAAAAAAAGAGGAAATGTGTTGAGCCTCCTGGTTGGCGCCTTATAGGCGGTCCTGGCAGTGGCGCGTAAGCCATTCATCACCCTGAGAACAGTCATGCCCATTGAAGCCATACTTTTCGATCTTTATGGCACCCTGGTGGATATCTGGACCGACGAGGACGACCCGTCCGTCTATTACACCCTGTGCAAATTTCTACGGTATTACGGGGTGTCTTTGGACCCCATGGACCTGGCCGCCCGCTACCAGGAGAGCGCCGCGGCGCACCTTATGGAGCACCCCATCCCTTATGCCGAGATTGATGTGTTTCTGGTATTTGAGGAGATTTTGTCAGATGCCTTGAAAAAATCCCCCGAAAGGTCCCTGGTGATCTGGTTTGCCCGTCTGTTCCGCTCTCTCACCATCCGCCGTCTGGGCCTGTTCCCCGATACCCAGCCGGCCCTGGACGCCTTGGGAGCAACCTACCGCCTGAGTTTGGTAACCGACGCCCAGTGGGTTTTCAGTGAACCGGAAATCCGCTTTTTGGGGCTGGAAAAGTATCTGGAGACCGTGGTGCTGTCCTCCCGCTATTTTATCCGCAAGCCCGACCCGCAAATCTACGCCCATGCCCTGAGGGCCATGAAGCTCCAGCCTTCCCAGGCTCTGTACGTGGGGAATGATCTTTATAACGATGTGCCCGGCCCCCAGGCCATCGGCATGCCGGTGGCCCTCATCCAACGGGAGGGACCACCTCCAGCAACCGAAGTGCCACTTATCAGCAATCTTAAAGAGATTCAATTAGTTATCCAATCTATTGCTGCGGCCGCCTGAGCTGAGCCTTGCCCTGGTCCGTCTCCAAAAGTCTAAAAGCCTGATTCCCTTTGCAAGAATCGCATTTTTTTCATATATTAGACAAAAAATCCGGAATCACAGGGGGGGAGATCTGTGGGTAGAAACACACCTTCCGGTAGCGGCCTCATACCAAAAATTTTCTGGTTAACTGCTCTGATTACCGGTTTTTTCACCCTGGCTGCAGCCGGGCCGGTCCCGGCTCAGGAGGAGATTACCGCCGAATCCTTTGTCGTCATGGACGCCCAAACCGGCAAAATCCTGCTGTCGTGCAATCCCCAGCTCATGCTGCCGCCGGCCAGCACCATCAAGATCATGACCGCCAGTTACGTGCTCGATCATTTGAAGATGGACGACAAGGTGAGGGTGAGCGCTTACGCCGCCGCCGCCCCGCCCTCCAAGATCAACATCAAGGAGGGGGAGGTTTACACGGTCAGGGAACTCCTCTACGCCCTGCTGTTGTCGTCGGCCAATGACGGGGCCCGGGCCCTGGCGGAAAGAGTCAGCGGCACTGAAGAATGCTTTGCCTACAGCGTCACCCAGCAGATGCGGAAGTGGGGGGCCTACCGCACCACCGTGGCCACAGCCAACGGCCTGCCCCACAGCAACCAGTATTCCTCTGCGGAAGACCTGGCCCTGATTTTCCGGCGGGCCGCGCAGAACCCGGAGTTCGCCAATATCGTCAAGACCAAGGAATATGAAATCCAGGGGAACCGGGAACTGCGCAACCATGACCGGTTTTTGTTCACCACCCCCCTGGCCAGGGGCGGCAAAACCGGCTATACCCGGGCCTCCAAGCACACCTACGTGGGCATGTTCCAGAATCATGACAAGGCCATTATCATTTCCATCATGGGAAGCAAAAAGAAATGGGCGGATCTGAGGCAGCTCATCGAAAAGGGCTTCGCCATCAGCGGCAAGCCCATACCGCCTCTGGAACCCGTTGAAGAACGGCTGGTGTTCGCCAAAAACCACATGGGCAACAGCGTCGGCGCGGGTGAACCTTCCCGGGCGGGAAAAAGCAAATGGTGCCGCCCCAAAGCCAGTGCGAGCAAGGTGTCCATGGGCTCCGTGGTAGCTTCGCCGGCGGCCAGGAAAAAAGTCCGGAAGAAGTAAGCCTGCGCCAGGTTATGTAGCTAGGACGGGCTGATCCGGTCTTTGCTGACTAACCTCAAAGACCTTAGATTCGTGCACAATATTTTTGGGAGGGGGGGCCAGGGGACGTAGCCTCGGCCCCCCTTTCAAAAGACGTGCGCACCAGTGTCATTTGGTAAAACCTATGCAGGGGCTGTTCAACAAAGTCAAAAACCTCCAGACCCGCCAGCGTTTCGTGGTCTCCACCATCCGCAAGGAGGACAACCTCTTTGAAACTGCGGTGTTCGCCGCCACTTTCCTCTATTTTCCCAAGACCCTTGCCAAACCGGAACTGGCCGTCAGGACCCGCAACAAAGACGAGGCCTGGGACCTGCATTACCAGATCACAGTTCGTCTGACCACCGAGTATCCGGCCCGCCTGTTTCAGGAATTTGCTCAGGGCACCCCCGCCTTTTAGGGCTTTTAAAATAATTGGCCTGCCTGCCAAAAACTACCCCCCCCGGGAAAACTTCAAAAAAAAATTAAGATTGCTCCCCAAGATGCCGATATAGCAGATGAAGAAATAAAAGGTCACCGAGAAAGGCAAACTACTCCGAAAGGGTAGGACGCAAAGTCTCCGGCCTAAAGCCTCCGGGCTAAGGTAGCGGGGCTGCCGAAGTGAGCAAGCTTTATTATCACTTCACTTCACTTCCCTTTCCATTTTCCGTTTGTCCTGCGGTGTCCTCAAAAGTGTCAGTCAGGAGGAGTGAGCCCTAACCCGAAGTTGGCATGTTTTTCACCAACTTCCCGGGGTTCCGCAGAAGATTGGCCCTGACCGGTGGTGGGGCCGGACAGGAGATCTGCGCCCTCTGGACCTGGGTTTAGCCAAGCCTCCGGCCGAATCTACCAGATTCGGCATTACTCCCGTTTATGGGGGAAGCGATGCGAAAAACAAGAGGAATCAGCTCCCGGAGCCGCAGGGGACTGGGAAACATCACCATGGAGATGGCCCTGGTCATGCCCCTGTTTCTATTCATCATGGCCGGGATCATCGATCTTGGCCTGCTCTTCTGGGAAAAGCATGTCATTACCAACGCCACCCGGGAAGGGGCCCGGGCCGCAGTCAAGGCCAAGGACACCGGCACCGCGGTGGTGGCCCAAATGACCCAGACCCAGGTCCGCCAGGTGGTCCAGGATTACGTGACCAAATTCGCCCTGCAAAACCTGGACGGTACGCCCCTGGTGCTGGGCGGCGGCAACTTCTCCTATACCTGGACGAACACCGCCTCGGGCATGGTTCTTAGCATAGCCATGAACCAAATTCCTTATAAAATGATGCTCTTGCCCAATTTCAGCACTTCTTACGGCGGGACCAGGACGCCTGGGGATGAGGCTTATTACCTCAATGCTCAAACGAGCATGGCTGCGGAGTGGAGCACGCCCCCCAGTCCTTAAAGGGAAAATCTGTGATGCGTCTTCAAGAAATGCATTCAGAAAAAATTCCACTGACGGTGGGGGCTCGCCTGTATGGGCCTTTTCCTCGGGTCCTCCCCTAGCGAGAGCTGGATGAAGGATTTCAACGACATGGAGCACAGAGGAGATTAGCACGAGGCGCCACCCCCAAGTCCGGGGGCGTCGCCTGTTTTTCAGGCGTCCAAAAGGGCCTGACTCAGGATGAACTGAGGCGCGGGCCCTCAGGAATCCGGAAGGTGATAACCTCACCAATTTCGGAATAATTACTCTCTTAACAAAGGAGGTTTCTGGCATGCCAAAAAGTCGAAAAATTCGCGGCTCACCCAAGGAGTTCGGGGCCATTACCCCCATCCTGGCGGCTTGTCTGGGAATGACCCTGGGATTTATGGCCCTGACCATTGATCTAGGGCAGCTCTTTGTTGCTAAAAATGAGCTCCAGAACATTGCTGACGCCGCGGCCCTGGCCGGAGCCAAAAAGCTCATCCAGGCCAAGGATCCTAACAACCCGGGCTTGGCTACGGTTTATTGCAGCGAGGCCATAACCCAGGCCCAGGCGGTGGCGGGGGAGAACCGTTCCTTCGGAACCACCATGACCGTCACCGCGGCCGACGTCACCGTGGGACAATGGGACCTCAGCAATGGGAGCTTCACCCGCACCGGCTGCTCCGCCAATCCCATGGAGGTGACCGCCATTCAGGTCAGCGTGCGCCGGGACGGGACCGACAACCCCAGCCTGGCCACTTTCTTCGGGGGTATTTTGGGTGCGCCCCAGATGAACTCCAACGCCACCGCAGTGGCCTATCTCGGGCTGGCAGGGACAAGTTCCCTCACCATCCCCTTTGCCGTATCCACCAACTACCCGGCGGGACAATCACCCTATGCCCGTTCCCATCCCCTTCTGGATTGGATAGGGCCCCGGCCGGCTCAGGCAACCGATCCTCAGGAATACACCTGGAAAGACCTGGGGGGCTCGAGCCTCGACACCACCAGGGGCACCTTCATCATGCCCTTGAACTCAGAGCGCACCGATCTCAGCAAGCTCCAGAAGTACATCAAGGGGGTGAGCGGTGGCGGGCTTCAGTATCCCCAGGTGAAGGTGGGCCAAAAAGTGTATCCCATCAGCGAATACCAATGGCCCAGCAATGTCTACGACAACTTCAACTACCTGAAGAACCGGTTCAATGCCTCCAAAGGCGCCAACGGCAAGTGGCGGGTCACGGCCGCGGTTTACAGCACCAGCAACCCCCTGGCCGCAGCGCCGCCCACCAACCCCTGGATCGGGCTGGCCCAACGGCTGCTGCCGGGACCTAAACCGGCCTACGCCTGCGCCTCCTATACCGTTCCGGCAGTGTACGTTCAGGGGTTTATTACCGCAGATGTTAAGCAGGTGATCTGCGATGCCAACGGTGACGGCACCTGGGACGACGACTGCAAAGATTACTCCTATGGAGACAGCCGCAGTTGCGACAAGAAATGCAAGGTCGTCCTGGATGTGCCCTTGAACCAGAACTTCGTAACCACCGACAAAAGTTCCTCTCCTATACCAACGCAGCGGGATTATAAAGACATGAACGCTGCCGCTAGTGAGGTGGGGAACTTTGCCTCGGTGC
>JBAQHL010000293.1:0-1958 GCA_049288295.1 Desulfobaccales bacterium | reverse complement strand
GGCAGCTTCCTGCTTCTCGGGGGAGAATCTTCAGGCTTAAGAAAAACTTACGCCAATCTAACCTTTACCTAATATTTAATGGTCAATATTCATAGATAATTATCTGTGAAAATACCTTCAATCGAATTTCGGAGGAGCGTCATGAAAAAAAGTTGGTTGTTTTCTCTGGCTCTAGTGGCGGCCCTGTTGGTTGCCGTCCCGGTCATGGCCCAGATGTCCATCAACGGCGCCGGGGCTACATTTCCCCAGCCCGTCTATGGCAAATGGGCCCACAAATACAATGAAGTAACCGGGGTAAAGGTTAATTATCAGGGTATCGGCTCCGGCGGCGGCATTGCCCAGATCAAGGCCAAAACCGTGGATTTTGGCGGCACCGACGAACCGCTGGGAGAAGCGGACTTAAAAGAAATCTATCAGTTCCCCACCGTCATGGGCGGGGTTGTGCCGATTTTTAATGTCAAGGGCATTCAAGCCGGCGAACTGACCTTTGACGGCGCCACCCTGGCCAAGATTTTCATGGGCAAAATCGCCAAATGGAATGACCCGGCCATTAAAAAGCTCAACCCCCAGGCGAACCTGCCTGACAAAGACATCACCATTGTGCATCGCTCTGACGGGTCCGGAACCACCTTCATTTTCTCTTCCTACCTGTCCGATGTCTCCCCGGACTTCAAGTCCACGGTGGGTGCAGGAAAATCTCTGAAATGGCCCGGCAAAAACAGCGTGGGCGCCAAAGGTAACCCCGGGGTGGCCGGCCAGGTGCAGAATATTGACGGCTCCATCGGTTACGTTGAATATGCTTACGCCTTCCAGAACAAGATTCCTTATGCCAACCTGATTAACAAGGCCGGGAAAACCGTGAAGCCCGACCTGGATTCTTTTTCTTCGGCAGCGGCCAATGCCGACTGGAAAAACGCTCCTCCGGGTTTCGCCCTTATGCTGAACAACCAGCCGGGCGAAAAAAGCTGGCCCATCGTGGGCGTGACCTGGATCATGATGCAGAAAGAGCAGTTTGACTCCGATAAGGGCAAAGCTATCCTGAAATTCTTTGATTGGGCCTTTAAAAATGGCGGAGATATGGCTAAGGAGCTTCACTATGTGGCCATCCCGGCCAGCGTCGTCCAGATGGTGCAAGACGGCTGGGCCAAAAATATCAAAGCCGGCAACAAGAATCTCTGGCCCTAACTTCCTAACTCTGACCGCATAATTTGAGGAGAGCCCCTCTAAAACGGGGCTCTCCCCCGCTCTTGCAACCTCATGAAACCACAGCCCCAAGAAAAAGCATCCCAGGAGACGCCAGTTCCGGCTCTGGAGGCAGCTTTCCCGGCAGCCAAGGCCAAGCCTGCTCGCGGCGACCTTTACTTCCGTTGGCTGACGGCCTGGTGCGCCTTGGTGCTGCCCTTGATCATGGTGGCCATCGGTCTGGCCCTTCTCTATTACTCCATCCCGGCACTTCGGAAATTCGGCCTCAGTTTCTTCTTAACCGAGGATTGGAACCCTGTCACCCAACAATTCGGGGCGCTGAGCAGCATCTATGGCACACTGGTTTCCACAATCCTGGCCATGCTCCTGGCGGTGCCCCTGAGTCTGGCCATCGCCCTGTTCCTGGTGGAGTTGGCCCCGCCCCGCCTCAGCCGGACGGTGGGCACCATGATCGAGCTTTTGGCCGGGATTCCCAGCATCATTTACGGCATGTGGGGCATGTTCGTGTTCTCCCCCATCATGGCCTCCACCATCCAGCCCTGGTTAAAAACGTATGCAGGGTGGATACCCGGCCTTGGCCTCCTCTTCCAGGGTCCGCCCATGGGTTTGGGAATGCTGACGGCCGGCATCATTCTGGGGTTCATGGTGCTGCCCTTCACCTGCGCCATCACCCGGGACGTTTTTCAAATGGTGCCTCCGGTGGTGAAAGAGTCTGCCTTTGGCATGGGCGCCACCACCTGGGAGGTGACCACCAA
>JBAQHL010000292.1:0-11224 GCA_049288295.1 Desulfobaccales bacterium | reverse complement strand
GCAATATCCAACGGCAGGAGGGAGTTGAGCCCATAAAAAAAGGCCCTGAGAGGCACGGTGCTCTGGGTGGTAAAATTGGCCACCTGGCCCAGGGCGTGCACCCCGGCGTCAGTGCGCCCTGAGCCGATAAGGCGCACAGACTCGCCGGTTATGCGTCCCAGGGCCTCTTCAATGACCTGTTGGATGGAAAGGGCGTTTTTCTGGCGCTGCCAGCCATGGTAACTGGAACCGTCGTACTCCAGGGTGAGGCGGATGTTGCGGCGGGGGCCCATGGCGCCGGAGGTCCCGGCCTTAGGGGGCCAGGGGCGCCAGATCCAGGCCCAGGGTTTCGGGGAAGCCCATCATGATATTGAAATTGGCCACCGCCTGCCCGGCCGCCCCCCGGGTGAGGTTATCGATGGCGGAAACCACAATAATCATGCCTCTTTCCTGGTCCACCTTGAAGCCGATATCGCAGAAATTGGAGCCCCGGACCTGCTGGGTGGAGGGGAAGGTCCCGGCGGGCTGGAGGCGCACAAAGGGCTGGCCCCGGTACAGAGCCCGATAGGATTTATAAACTTCCTCGTAGGTGAGGGATTTGACCAGCCGGGCGTAGAGGGTGCCGAGAATGCCCCGGCTCATGGGCGCCAGGTGCGGGGTAAAGGTGATTTTGGCCTCCTTGCCGGAGAGCAGGGACAACTCCTGCTCCATTTCGGGGGCGTGGCGGTGTTCGGCCACTTTGTAGGCCCGCATGGAATCGTTGACTTCGCAATAGCTGGTGGTGAGACTGGCCCCCCGGCCGGCGCCGCTCACTCCGGACTTGCAGTCGGCAATGAGGGTATCGGAAAACACCAGCCGCGCCTTGACCAGGGGGGCCAGGCCCAGGATGACGCAGGTGGGGTAGCAGCCCGGGTTGCCCACCAAACGGGCCGTGCGGATTTTCGTCCCGTGGAGCTCCGGCAGGCCGTACACCGCTTCCTTGAGCAACTCCGGCGCGCTGTGGGGCTGATACCAGGCCTCGTACACGTCCTGGTCCCGGAAGCGGAAATCGGCGCTCAGGTCCACCACCCGCAGGCCTGCGGCCAGAAGCGGCGGCACGAGTTTCATGGCGGTTTTGTGGGGGACGGCGAGAAAGACCACTTCGGCGGCGGCAGCAATGGCCGCAGGGTCGGGGGCGATGAAGGACTGCTCGACAACCTTGGCCAGGGCCGGGAAGACCTCAGCCACAGGGCGGCCCTGGTACTCCCGGGAGGTGAGGCCCGCGAGTTCCACCCTCGGGTGCCGGGCCAGAATACGCATGAGTTCCAGCCCGGTATACCCGGAGGCCCCAAACACCGCCACTTTTTTGCGGGCGGTCATGAGGACGGCGCTAGCGCTTGGAGTACTGGCAGCCCCGGCGGGCGCCCCGGCGGCCGTACTTTTTGCGTTCCTTGATGCGGGGGTCCCGAGTCAGGAGGCCGGCCTTTTTGAGGACAGCGCGAAACTCGGGATTCAGGGCTACGAGAGCCCGGCTCAAGCCATGCTTGATGGCTCCGGCCTGACCTTCGGGGCCGCCTCCCTGGACATTCACCAGGATATCCAGTTCAGAGCCGAGGTTCACCAGGGTCAGGGGCTGCCGGGCCAGGTTGCGGGTGGTCTCCACAGGAAAGTATTCCTGGAACTCCCGCTGGTTCACCACAATGCGGCCGCTCCCCGGGCGCAGATAAACCCGGGCCACAGCGCTTTTTCTTTTGCCCACGGCGTGGACGTTGAAGGCTTCGGCCATCAATCCTCCCAGGTAAGAGGCACCGGCTGCTGGGACTCGTGAGGATGCTCGGACCCGATATAAATCTTCAGCTTTTTCAACTGGTGCCTGCCTAAGCTATTTTTGGGGAGCATGCCCCTCACCGCGTGGCGCAGGACCTCCTCCGGTTTCTTTTTCAACAGTTGCCTGGCCGAGGTCTCTTTGATCCCGCCCATGTAACCGGAATGGCGGTAATACATCTTCTGATCCAGCTTATTGCCGGTGAGGGTCACTTGATCAGCATTTACCACCACCACAAAATCCCCGGTGTCCAGGTGCGGAGTAAACTCCGGCTTATTCTTGCCCCTGAGCACCATGGCGATGCGGCTGGCCAGACGCCCCAGGATTTTTCCCTGGGCGTCCACCACGAACCACCGCCGGGGCACCTCATCTTTTTTGGCCATATAACTCTTCATGGTATCCTCAGCGAAACGATTAACCTAAAAACTATATCCATTCATATAACATGTTGTCAAGGATAGAATTTTATGGGTAGGGCTCATGGGAAAAATTTGTTGGGGGGAACCGGCCCTCCAGGCCGGTTTTTATGGCTATCAGCCCACCCAATCCGGGGAGTTGGGGTTGTTGACGTCCCGGAGTTTTTCCAGAGAACGGGCTTCTTCCAGGGAAAATACGGCCAGTTCCTGAAAAAGGGGCATTTCCTGATTTTCTCGGGCCGTGCCCGGTAAAACGACCCCATACCAGGTTTCCCCGGTTTGGTCCAGACCGATTATCTGTTGCAAACTCCCGCCCCACCAGTCCGCCAGGGCCCTGGCCTGGGCTTCGCTGAGCCTGGTGGTTCTTGACATGGTGTTAACAGCCACTGGTTTAGCTCCTTTGCCTGTGTGAAAAGATCTTATAGGACGGCCCATGGCCGCCAAAACCGGCCGGCTCGGCGCGCCCTATCCGCAACACGGGAGCACAGGCTTCCAGCCTGTGCAGGAACAGGCAGGATGCCTGTGCTCCCGTTCAAATCACCCAGAAAAGGCGTGCACGGCACGCCCTATGACTAACTGCCCAACACTAGTGAGGCGGGCGCGGAGGCCCGCCCCACCGTTTTGTTAAGGCTCCGGAGGCTTGGGGGAATTGTCCTCCGAAACCTCTTCCGCCGGGGTCTCCTGCAAGCGTCCCTTAATATAACTTGCCCAATCTCCCTGGGGATCCATATCCAGATAGCGGCGCCAGAGCTGGCGCGCCCCTGTCTGATCCCCCAGCCGCTCCAGCAGCCGGGCCAGATTAAAACAGGCTTCGGGGAAGTAGGGTTCCCGGTTCAAAGCCCGGCGGTACAGGGCGGCGGCCTCTTTCAGGCTCCCCTCTTCCTCCAGGATGTTGGCCAGGTTGTAGTTGCCCTCCGGATGATGGGGGTCGCTTTCCAGGGCCTTGGCGTAATGGGCTGCGGCTCCCTCAGGAAACCCCAGGCGATACAGAATATTGCCCAGGTTCACCAGTGCGTCGGGGTGGTCCGGCTTGAGGGCCAAAATCAGGGAGTAAAGCTTTTTAGCCCCTTCCCATTCACCGAGGTTCTCCTTTTCCAGGGCCAGGAGGAACAATTTCCCCACCTGTTCCGCAGGCAGGGTGAGATGCTCGCCCTCTTTGCCGTTAAAATCGAGGATTAGTTGGCCTTCCGGCGTAAAACGCCTGCTTTTCTGGGCCAGAACCAGGGAAGGGCTGTCCTGCAGCCGGGATTGGGCCAAGGGCTCGCATAATTCCGGGTGCAGCCGCTTGAGGGTATCCACGCATTTTTTGATGCGCCTTAGTGACACGCCGCGGCTCCGGAGGCGCTTGACGGTGCGGAGGGCCACCAGACCCTGGAAATCAAAGGCCAGGCCCTGGCGGGAGTGCCGGCGGCCGGCCACCAGACCCAGGCGCGCCCAGCGCCTCAGGCGCCCTTCCGAGATGCCCAGGAGGCGGCAGACCTCTTTAACGCCGTAGGCCTTGGTCATCATCCTCCAGCCTCATAAACACCGGGGCCCGAAAATGCCCCCGGCCGGTTTCTTCCTGATAACTGACCCTGACCCAGAGTTCTGGCCTGACCCATTTCACCCCCCGGACAGCCGGAGGGTGCGCCAACGGGGGTGAGGCGATTTCAAGCTCCCGCAAACGCCGCCTCAGGTCCTCTAAATCGGCCCCGGTAAAGCCGCTGCCCACTTTGCCCCGGTACTGCCAGGCCTCGCCTTTCCGGGTGGCCAGCAACAATGCCCCAAAAGTCCCTTGCCGGGCCCCCGAGCCTTGAGTGTAACCCATAACGGCGCACACTTTTTCCAGGCGGGGCTTGATCTTTAACCAGGCGCGGGAACGCCGGCCGATGAGGTAAGGCCCCGTGAGGGTCTTGGCCATGACCCCTTCCAGCCCCCGGGCCACCACCTCCTCAAAGAAGGTCCGCCCCTTTTCCAGGATAAACTGGGACTCGATGAGATGGGGACTCTCCTTCAGAATGCCGGTGAGCAATTCTTTCCGGGCCGTAAGCGGCAAGGCCGTCACCAGGTCCCCGTTCAGCCACAGTATATCAAATACCACATAGGCTGCCGGGATGGTCCGGGACAACAAGGCAATTTTCACGGGATCAGCCAGCTGCTCCCGCTGCTGCAGCCTGGAAAAATTGGGAAGCCCGCCGCTTAAGACCACCAGTTCCCCGTCCAGGATGGCGTTTTGGGAATGGAGGCTCCGGGGCAAATCTGCAAGTTCAGGATACCGGTGAGTTATGGGTTCCAGACGGCGGTTCTGGAGGCGGATCTTCCCATCATTCTGGAAGAGCAGGCAGCGGGTGCCGTCCCACTTGATCTCAAAAAGATGGCGCTTGGAGTCGAAGGGGCTCGGGGCGGCATACGCCAGCATGGGAGGAATCCTGGCATCAAGCATGATGAACTCCAGGCAACAGGAACATTTCTAAATAATTAGCCCTTTTCTCCCCCGGCCTTGGCTGCGGCCGCCGACTCCCGCCGGGCGGTGGACACCATATCCTTTTTGGGCGGGACACCCTGGCCTGCGGCCTGGGCCACGCTCTTTTTCAGGGCGTCCATCAGGCTCACCACCTTCTCCGCTTCCTCTCTAGGCTCCACCCGGAATTCTTCGCCGGCCGCCTTGGCTTTGATGAGATCGAGCAAGGTTTCCGTGTACTCGTCGTGATAATCTTCGGGGACAAAATCTCCCTTGAGATATTGGATAATGGTCCTGGCCATGCCCAGGCCGTCGGCGTTCACCGTGACTTTGTGCAGGGCGGCCACTTCTTCCAGGCTGCTCACCGGGACGATTTCGGCAGGATAATGGAGGGTGAAGGCCAGCAGGGTGCCCTGATAAGGACGCAGGGCCAGGAGGTGTTCCCGGTTGCGCAGGACCAGGCGGGCCAGGGCGGTGGCGTCCATTTCCACCATGGCCGCGTGAAACAGGGCCATGGCCTCCACACCGGCCGCGCCGTCGGGGGCGAGGTAGTGGGAGTCGGCATAATAGATGGGGTGGATCTGGGCTGCCTCCACAAACCTGACGATGTCCAGGGTCCCGGTGGCCTCTTTCCCGGCCCGGCGCAGGTCCTCGTCGGTGACCTCCACATACAGGTCCTTGCCGTAGCGGTAACCCCGCACCAGGTCTTCCTGGCTCAAGGTTTGCCCGCACTTGGGGCAAACCCGCTCCTGCTTGATTTTGGTGCCGCACTCCCGATGAAGCAGTTCGAACCGGGGGGTCTTAGGGGACACGGCGTGGTAGAGCTTGACGGGAATGGTCACCAGGCTGCACTTGAGGTAGCCTTTCCAAATGGGTTTCATGGTCACCCCCGGGGGATGGTCAGGATGGGTGGGGTTTTGCTTGGCAAAGTCCAAAGTTTAGAGTTAAGCCGTAGGGCGGGAAAGCGAAGTGCATCCTGCCTTCAGGCGCTCGGCGCAACCGGCTGGCGGGCACGGAGGCCCGCCCTACCAATCCTTTCATAGTCTTGAGAGAGCCAACGGCTCATGAGCAACTGTCTTGAAAAGCTATCAGTTTCGAGCCGCAGGGAGCGTCTTACGAAACATGATTTCTGGTTTTGGCGGGCAGTGCCCGCCCTACATCTACTCTAACAACGCCTCTCGCCCCACCCCATATCTGGGGAGCATAGACGTCTCGCTTGTGGCACAGGCACGATGCCTGTGCTCCCGGAGAGACGTGGGGGGGTGAGATAGGACGGGCTTCCAGCCCGTCCAGACACGGGCAAGATGCCCGTGCTAACGGTCAGGAATGGCGGGCTCAGGCATTGAGTCTTTGAAGGAACAGGCAGGATGACTCTTCCCCTTGCCAGGTTGAGAGGGGAGCTGTAAGGGATTGGCTTGCCATGCCCTCAACGGTCCTTCGGCCCTTCCCGCCAATGAGTTCAAGTCATATCCGGAGCCCAGATTTCGCAGACTTTGCCGGCCAGGCCCGGTTCGGGAGTGAGGGTCTTTTTCCCGGGCTCCCAACCCGCCGGGGTGGCTTCCTTGCCCCCTGACTGGCGCACATAGGCGCAGGCCTTGAGCTGGCGGAGCATCTCCGTGGCGTTCCTACCGATGGCCGGGGCCAGCACCTCCATGGCCTGGAGGTTGCCGTCGGGGTCGATGAGAAAGCTGCCCCGCACATCAACCTTGTGGTCTTCATCAAAGACGCCGTATAAAGTGCCGATATCGCCGCCCACATCCGAGAGCATGGGATAGGGGAGACCCCCCTCCACCATTTTGGAAAGTTCCACTTCCTGCCAGGCCTTGTGGGTGTAAGGGCTGTCCACGCTGATGGCCAGAATTTCGGCGCCCAACTCTGTGAGATTTTGGTATTTGGTGGCCACCGCAGTCAATTCGGTGGGGCACACAAAGGTGAAATCCCCGGGATAAAAATAGAGCAGGACCCATTTGCCGCGATAGTCTGAAAGCTTTACGGAAATAATGTCGCCTTTGTGAAAGGCCTTGGTTTCAAAATCAGGGGCAGGTTTACCGATGCGAACCGCCATAGTTTCCTCCTCACGGTCGACCAGATGGTTATCTCTTGGAATAGGTGAAAAAACTGTCTTTAGAATAAGACTCCGGGCAAGCCGCGTCAAGGCGAGGTTCTCCTTACCCTTTAAAAAAACCGTCCCCCGCCGATCCAGCCCTTTTTCTTGAAGAAATGGAGCATAAACAATCCCACCGCGATCATTATCCCCCAGATGTAGAAATATCCCCACCTCCACTTCAACTCGGGCATATATTCGAAATTCATGCCGTAAACCCCGGCGATAAAGGTGAGGGGGATGAATATGGTGGCGATGATGGTGAGCACCTTCATCACTTCATTCAAGCGATTGCTCATGCTGGAAAGATAAATGTCCAGCATGCCGGTAAGGATGTCCCGGTAGGTCTCGATAGTATCCATGATCATGGTGACATGGTCGTAGACATCCCTTAGATATAAGACGGTATGCTCGTCGATCAATGAAGAATCGGTTCTCTCCAGTTGGCTGATAACCTCCCGCAGCGGCCAAACGGCGCGGCGGATCAGAATAGTATCACGCTTAAGGCGGTAAATTTTTTTCAAGGTGGCCTGGAGAGGATTGGCCACCAATTCCTTTTCCAAATCCTCTACGACTTCCCCTAATTGTTCCAGGACCAGGAAATAATGGTCCACGATGAGATCCACCAGAGCATAGGCCAGATAATCAGCCTTTAATTTTCGAATGCGTCCGTTGCTGACCTTGAGACGTTGCCGCACATGGGTAAAAATATCCTCATCGTTCTCATGGAGGGAAATCACATAATTATCGCCCAGAATAATGCTGACTTGCTGGGTCAGGACCTCATTGGTATCTTCTTGGTGATGAATTATCTTGAGGATTATAAAAAGATAATCCCCATAATCCTCAAATTTTGGACGTTGGTCGTTGTTGAGAACGTCTTCCAGCACCAGGGAATGCAGGTTGAAACATTCTCCGAGGTATTCCAAATCTTTTACCTGCTTAAAACCATTGATGTCAATCCAGGTGACATGCGAGGTTTCCTTGGCAAAGATCAGACACTCCCTAAATGAGGTTTTGGTAAATTCGCTGTAATCCTTTTCATCATAATTAACTACGGTGATCGCCACCTCTTTATTAGGCTTGTCACCGATATACACTAAGGAACCAGGGGGCATGCCAATGGTTTCTGAACGTTTCTTGACAAGTTTGGTCATGAGATTTTCCTGAAACTTCACCTGCAAAGATTTAGACTGCAGAGATCAACCGATCCTCAAGGGGATAATAGTGAATCAAACAGGGGCCGTCAAGGGAAAATCCCCAGGGAACTTCACGGGATTACAGACAGATAGCCGCTCTCACTCCAGGGGGCTGACACCAGATGGCGCTCATACTGATCCTGGCATGAGGCTTTAAAGGCGAGGGCATCGCTGCCTGACAAGAAAAACTCTTTTCGGAACCGTGCACCGAAAACTGAAAACCGCCTTACCCGAACCGTCCGGTAATATAATCCTCGGTCTGCCGGTTTTTCGGTTTGGTAAAGATTTGCTGGGTGGGGCCGAACTCCACGATGTGTCCCTGGAAGAAAAAGGCGGTGAAATCAGAAACCCGGGCGGCCTGCTGCATGTTGTGGGTGACGATGGCGATGGAATAGGTGTGTTTGAGTTCGTGAATCAGCTCTTCGATTTTGGCCGTGCCGATGGGGTCGATGGCCGAGCAGGGTTCGTCCATGAGGATGACTTCCGGCTCCACCACGATGGTGCGGGCAATGCAGAGGCGCTGCTGTTGGCCCCCCGACAACGCGGTGCCGGGGCGGTTCAGATGGTCTACAATTTCGTCCCACAGGGCAGCCCGCCGCAGGGCATCCTCCGCCCGATCCGCCATTTCGCTTTTTGAGAGCTGGTAGTGCAGCTTTAACCCATACACCACGTTATCGAAAACACTCATGGGAAAGGGGGTGGGCTTCTGAAAAATCATCCCCACCTTGCGGCGCAGCTCCATAACATCGTAATTGGGGTCCAGAACATTTTCGCCGTCCAGCAGGACCTCGCCTTCAGCCCGCTGATCCCGGTACATCGCGTAAATTCGGTTATAAACCCGGATGTGGGTGGATTTGCCGCACCCCGAAGGGCCGATAATGGCGGTCACCTTGTTTGCGGCGATATCCAGGTTGTTGTCAAAGAGGGCCTGCAGGTTCCCATAGTAAAAATTGAGGTGCCGAGTGGAGACCTTGCTGGGTACCCCGAGGCTTCCCAGGACCTCCCGGGACCCACTATCGGAAGCGTGGGTGTTTTCTTCGTTCTGGATTTTTTTGTTAGCCATCTGCATGCTTGCTACCATGACCCCTTACCAGGGAAGATCCTCGTCACGACAAGGTTGAAGACATTTCCAGCCTCTTCTGGAGAGCGGCGTCCAGGTGGTCCTGGCTGGGTACGTCCTCCATCAAGGAATATCTCTTAAAAATATCTTCCGTGGTGCCGAAGTCAAGGATACGGCCCCGGTAGAAATAGGCCGTGAAGTCCGAAACGCGTTTTGCTTGCTGCATGTTGTGGGTGACGATGGCAATGGTGAAGCGCTCTTTCAATGCCAGGATCGTTTCCTCGACCTTATGGGTGCTTACCGGGTCAATGGCCGAGCAGGGCTCATCCAGCAAGATGACCTCGGGCTTGACCACGACGGTCCTGGCGATGCAGAGGCGCTGCTGTTGGCCCCCGGAGAGGGAAGTGCCGGGCCGGTGCAAGTGATCTTTGACTTCATCCCAGAGGGCCGCGGCCCGAAGGGCTTCTTCCACTTTCTCTGCAACTTCCGATTTCCCCAACTGGTAATGCTGTCTGAGCCCGAAGGAAATATTATCATAAATGCTCAGGGGAAAGGGCACCGGCCGCTGAAAAACCATACCGCAGCGCCTTCTGAGATCCATCACATCATAGGACGGGTCCAGGATATTTTCCCCGTCCAGCAAGACTTCCCCTGCCGCTTTCTGGTCAGGATAAAGCTCGAAAATGCGGTTGTAAACCCGAATGTGCGTGGACTTGCCGCAGCCGGAGGGGCCGATGATGGCCGTGATGCGATTTTGGGCTATTTCAAGATTGTTATCAAATAAGGCCTGGTGTTCGCCGTAATGAAAGTTCAAATTGCGGACGACGATTTTACTCACGGGTTTTTTAACTTCATAATAAGGGGCCATTTCTGGAGTTTGACCCAAGTGATCCATTTTTATCATCCTCTTTTCTCGTTAACCTTTCCGTACCCGGATTAACCAACGGGCACCAATAGTAAGGAGGAGAATACTCACGGTGATCACCAGGGAGGCTCCCCAGGCCTTTGCCTGCCAGTCTGGGTAAGGGGACATGGCGTAATCGAAGATGGTGACCGTGAGGTTGGGATAGGGTTGGTTGAGGCCGAGGTTCCATTGAAAAAAATTCTGGAAGGGGCTGTTGAGGGCAGTGAACAACAGGGGTGCGGTTTCTCCGCTCACCCGGGCTATGCCCAGGAGAATCCCCGTGAGGAGACCGGCTCGGGCCGCCCGAAAGACAATGAACAGGGTGACTTTCCAGCGGGGAAAGCCCAGAGCCAGGGCCGCTTCTCTGAGGGTGTTGGGCACCAGGCGCAGCATGTCTTCGGTGGTACGGATGATGATCGGCAGCATGAGGATGAAAAGAGCAAAGGCGCCGGCGTACCCGGAAAAATTACCCAGGGTCACCACCAGGACGGCATAGGCAAAAACACCCACAATAATGGAAGGCATACCCATAAGGACGTTGGCGGAAAAACGGCTGTTGTCCGCCACCCGGGAGTCCTGGCCGAACTCCGCCAAAAAGATGCCGCCCAGCAGGCCTAAGGGAACAGCCGCCGCTGTGGCCATGAGAGTGAGGATCAGCGTCCCCACCATGGCGCTGAGCAAGCCGCCCCCCTCGACGCCGGGGGGAGTGGGCATCCTGGTGAAGAAATCGAGATCAAGAGCCGTCCAGCCCTTGATCAACACGTTGATGGTGATCCAAAAAAGGGCGATAATGCCGATCGCTGCTGACAGCACTGACCAGATGTTGACCAGCAGATTAAGGGCCTTGCGGCCTCCGGGCGGCCGGGGTTTCATCTTTGTCCTCATAGTCCCACACTCCAGGCCCGGTACATCCTGCTGAGCATCATCTGGGAGACGACCTGCACCAGGTAAGTAATCACAAAGAGCACCAGACCCAAGCAGATCAGGGAGCTTACATAAATGAGCTCAGTAGCTTCGGCGAACTCATTGGCCAGGCAGGAGGCAATGCTGTTCCCCGGATAGAAAAGGCCGAGATTTATCCTATGGGAATTGCCGATAACAAAGGTGACGGCCATGGTTTCCCCCAGGGCCCGGCCCAGCCCCAGGAAGAAGGCTCCGATGATGCCCACCAGGCCGTAGGGGATGGTGACTTTGGTGGTCACCTCCCAGGTGGTGGCGCCCATGCCAAAGGCAGACTCTTTCACCACCGGAGGCACCATTTGAAAAACGTCCCGGGTGATGGCGCAGGTGAAGGGCAGCACCATGAACCCCAGAATGA
>JBAQHL010000291.1:0-1508 GCA_049288295.1 Desulfobaccales bacterium | reverse complement strand
ACCTTGCCGCCTCAATTGTCCCATGTCCTTCTCCCCAACTGATCATCGATTCATGAAAATGGCTCTCAGGCTGGCGGCCAAAGGCGCGGGCTGGGTCTCACCCAACCCCATGGTGGGCGCGGTGGTTGTTCAGGCAGGCGAGGTGGTGGGACGGGGCTGGCATCGGCGCTACGGCGGGCCTCACGCCGAAGTGGAGGCCCTCCGGGGGGCCGGGGATCTTGGCCGGGGGGCCACTCTTTATGTGACCCTGGAGCCCTGTAACCACCACGGCAAGACCCCTCCCTGCAGCGAAGCCGTCCTGGCCGCGGGCGTAAACCGGGTGGTGGCGGCCACCCCGGACCCCAACCCCAGGGTAAGCGGCGGGGGGGGCGCTTTTCTTCAGGAGCGGGGCGTCCAGGTGGAGTTTGGCCTTTTGGCCGAGGAAGTCCGGCGCCTCAATGAAGCCTGGTTCACCTGGGTGGAAACGGGCCTCCCTTTTGTCATTGCCAAAGCCGCCTGCTCCCTGGACGGCAGAATCGCCACCCGCACCGGGGAATCTCAATGGCTTACCGGAGAAGCGGCCCGGGGCTTCGGCCATCGCCTCCGCCATGAGTGCGACGCCATCTTGGTGGGCAAGGGGACGGTGCTGGCCGATGACCCGCAACTCACCACGCGATTGCCCCGAACCCGGGGCAAAGATCCCATCCGGATAGTGCTGGACAGCCGCTTGGGCATCCCGCTGACGGCTCGCCTCCTGCACCTGAATTCGCCGGCACCCACCTGGATCGCTTGCACCGGGGCGGCGCCGGCCGAAAAAATTCAGGCCATAGAAGCCCTGGGGCGAGAAGTTCTGGTCCTGCCGGAAGAGAACGGGTGGGTGGCCTTGAGGCCCCTGCTGGAGGAGTTAGGACGGCGGCGGGTGCAAAGCCTGCTGGTGGAGGGCGGCGCCGAAGTCCTGGGGTCCTTTCTCGACCAGCGCCTGGTGGATAAGTTTTATTTCTTCTATGCCCCCAAAATCCTGGGCGGCAAAGACGCCTACCCCGCAGTGGCAGGCCAAGGCGCGGCCCGCCTGGCCGAGGCCCATCAGGCCCGTAACCTCAGCCTGCGCCGCATCGGCCCAGACGTTCTGTTTTCCGGTTATCTTGATCACAATTTATTGCCACTATGATATTATTTTCCGTTTGGCTTTATTATAATCTGCTTTTCTAATAGACAGTTCTACAAATTTAGGATGTTCTTTAGAATCCCCATAATAATAAAATATTGTTCCTTCTTTATTGATCATACCCCTTGTTAAATCAGTTTTACTAAGCTTCTCAAAATATTCAAAGTGTGGACGTTTCCCATAAATATCTATTACCTGAGAAAGATGCAATTCAAGGACATTTATATCATTAATAGTAGCACCACATTTCCTTTCTTAAAACCTATCTTGTATAATTTATTATGTAATTTTATACTTGCTTGCTTAAGTGGCATCATTCCCCAGGGCCAAACAAATAGGAATCTATTTCGAAAGGCATATAAAA
>JBAQHL010000290.1:0-4745 GCA_049288295.1 Desulfobaccales bacterium | reverse complement strand
CATCCTGCCCGTGCAGGCACAGGTTGAAAACCTGTGCCACCGTTTTTTCATGGATTTGAGAGAGCCGAAGGCTCATGGGCGACTGTCCTGAAAAGTTTGTATTGTCTAGGGGCAGGACCCCTCGCCTGCCCTCAGCGGACAGCCGGAGGCGGCTGTCTCTGCACCTGAAAAGGCTTTTCATTATTTGCGGGCGGGCCACCGGCCCATGAGGAACTGTTTAGCAGATACCTCAGCGACTCCAGAAAATTATCTAAAGCAGAGCAACCCCAGGGGGCCATCTCCGGCCCCCGGAGGGTTGAATCTAAAAATTCATCTGTTTGAACCGCTTGGTGCGAGTCTGCTCCTGGGGGCCGGGCGGCGTTTCTCGGGCCAACATTTTAACTGCCTCCACCCGTTGGACAGTGAGGGGATGGGAGCGGAAAAAACCACCGCCGCCGCCCCGGGTGTTCAATCGGCCCAGGATAGCCGCCAGGGCTGCGGGGTTGTACCCGGCCCGGGTAAGGGTGGTGACGGCCGCCCGGTCAGCGGCTTCCTCGGCCCTGCGGCTGTAGCCGTTCACCGCGATGGTCTTGAAAACATCGTCGATGGAGCCTTCAAAAATAGTAACAAGCTGGGCGGCCGGGCCGCCTCCGTATTGCTTCACCGCTTCGGTGCCGGCGGTGGTCAGGACCTCGGTCCACCTTGCCCGGTTAATGGAGTTGACCCCGTCCTTGTTGGCAATGTGGCCGACCTCGTGGGCTAGGACCGCGGCCAGTTCGTCCTCATTCTGGCACTCTTTGATGAGACCCCGGGTGATCAGGATGATGCCCCCCGGGCAGGCGTAGGCGTTGGGGTCGGAGGTCTCCAGGATGCCGAAATGATACCCTCTGTAGGTTCTGGGCATGCTGGATTTCGTGGCCACAGACTGCCCCACCTGATTGACGTAGGCAGTGGCCTGCTGGTTTTGGGACAGGGGATACTTGGCCAGAAGGCGGGCCGCCACGGCCCTGCCCAAATAGTATTCTTCGGAGTCGCTGAGACCCCGACTGGCCGCCATGGCCTTTTGTCCGGTTTTGGCGCCCACCTCCACCGCTTTTCTGGCCTCAGCGGGCACCGGGGCTGAAGGCACGGAGGGCGTGGGCACCGGGGGTGTGGGTATCGGGAGGGAAGGCACCTTGAACCCGGCCAGAAACAGGACAGCCACAGTCAGCACCACAATTCCTATGATTTTCTGTTTCATGGGTTCAGCCCTCCTTCCCTGACAAAGGCCGCCAACTGGGTGGGATTCACCTGGAACTGCTCCACCTGGTCAACCTGAGCATAGTTCAACCCCGGGTTTTTCTGCCGGAAGCCCGCCTCGACTTCAGGGGTGAAGCCCTTGCCGGCCAGGGCCACTTCATCGGTTTTGGTTTCCCGCACCGGTCCCCCGGTCAGCAATCCCGGCATCTTAGGAGCCGCAGCCTGGGGAAAAACGGTCTTATGCAGCCAACCGGTCTTCCCCTGGTAGGTTACCTGGACCCAGTCTCCGGAACGGGACACCACGGCCACCTCGGCCCCGGCGGCCACCGTTCCCACGGGGGTGCTGCCGAAATTTGGAGATGCGTACATCTGGGTATTGGACCGCTCCACCTGCAGGGTCTCCGCCAAGCCGGGGTTAAAGCCGGCCAGCAGTCCCACCAGCAAAAGCAGCAGCAACCACAAACCCGGTCCCGCAAAATTTCCTGGTCGTCTCACCTGGTCCTCCTTTTTTGGAGTAAAAAGTTTTGAGTTTCAAGTTTTGAGTTTTGCGCCGCAGGGTGCGCCTCGCGGACCTGGGCTGGCGCGTAACACGCGCCCTATAAAAGATTTTTCAGCTTGCGGGCAAGGATGCTCGCCAATCCATAGGACATCCATTACAGAAAATCATTAGCAGAAAATCGATTCTTTTGAAGAAAAACTTCAGTCTGATGGCCAGATTTCTCCAGGACCATGGCCCCAAACGTGTGTCTCATTTTTTATCCGGGCGGAAAACCCCGTCCCAGCCCGCGGGCGGAGGGCTGGCCAGAAAATTTTGGCAGCGCTCCCAAAAAACTTGAGAAGGGGGATCGCCGGGATAGGCGGCCAGAATATTTTGGAAAAGGACGCCGGCCTCCGAAAAGCTGGCCTGGCTGTACACGGCCAGGGCCCGGTCAAATTTCTCACATAAGGCGGTTTGCTCCGGGGTGGCGTCGGCTTTCAGTCCCAGAGCCTGATAGACCGCCACCGGCTTTTCCTTGCCTTTGACCGCCACCCGGTCCAGTTCTCGAAAGAGCACCTCATCTTGGCATGCCGCGGCAGTGGTTTCACTGGCCATAATATGGGTGCCATAAAATTTATTGAGGCCCTCCAGGCGGGAGGCCAGATTGACGGTGTCGCCGATGGCCGTGTAATCGAAGCGTTTCTCGGAGCCCAGGTTGCCCACCACCGCCTCGCCTGAGTGGAGCCCGATGCGCATGCTCAGGGGGGGCAGGCCCATTTCCTGAAAACGGGAATTCAACTCACCCAGGGCCGCCTGCTGCCGCAAGGCCGCGCGGCAGGCCCGCAAGGCCTGGTCCTCCTGGGGCAGGGGCGCCCCCCAGAAGGCCATGATGGCGTCCCCCTCGAACTTGTCCACCACGCCTTCCTCATCCAGGATGATGTCGGTCATGCTGGAAAGATAGTCGTTCAACAGGCCCACCACCTCTTCGGCGCTTAAGCGCTCGGAAATGCTAGTGAAACCGGCTAAATCGGAAAAAAACAGGGTCATGTGGCGGCGCTCGCCCCCCAGATTCAACAGCTCCGGGTGGTCCATGAGGTGGCTGATCACCTTTTCCGACATGTAATGGGAGAACATGCGGCGGATGGCCAGCTTCTGGCGGCCCTCGGTGGCGTAACTGTAGGCGGTGGCTAAAGCAAAGGCCAGGGCCAGGGCGGCCCCCGGCGCCACAGGATCTATCCACCAGCTATTCCTGAAGGCCAGAAAACTCCCCCCCAGGTTCAGGGCCATGAAGAGAACCAGGGCGGCCAGGGTGACCCAGAGGCGGGCCGAGAACAGCACCGCCAGGGTAACAATGGCGGCCAAAAGCAAGGCCCAGAGCCACAGGAGCCAGTGGGGCACAATTCGAAGGAAATCACCCGTGAGGAGGTTGTCCAGAAGGGTGGCGTGGAGTTCCACCCCGGGGAAAACCGGGGCCAGGGGAGTGGGCTTGAGGTCCATGAGTCCGGGCGCAGTAAAACCCACTAGGACCCATTTGCCGGCCAGGTCTTCGGGCTGATAAAAGGGCGGCAGGCCATGTTTCAGGCGCTCTTCCGACTGGATGACATTGGCCGCGCTCAAGCGCTTGAAACTGTGGCCCGGGCCCCGGAATTTCAGGAGGAGCCGCGCCTGGTCATCCAGGGGGATGCGGTAATCTCCCTGCGCCAGGTTGCCGGCCTCAAACCGCCACTGCCCCGGGGCCTGAAAACGGGAAAACGCCCCAAAACTGAGGAGGGGCAGTAAGCGGCCCTGGCAGACACTCACCAGGGGCAGCCGCCGGTAGATGCCGTCCGGGTCGGGGCCGCACTCGACGTTGCCCAGGGCGGCCGCGGCCTTCAGCAAGGGGGGAATGGGGGGGGTCATCCCCTGGTAGGTGGTGAGGCCGGCAGGCGGGGTTCCCTGTATGACCAAGCCGGCCCGGTTAAGCACCTCCTGGGTTTGGGACTCCTCTCCCTTGGGTTCCCGGGTCAGGAAAAAGGGGAGAACCACGGGGCCGCTTACTTCCATGGCCTGGGCCAGCCGCTGGTCATCTTCGATGCCGTAAACCGAGGCCTCGGTATAGAGGATATCCAGGATCAAGGTGCGGGCCTGGCCCCGCCGGCAAAACTCGATGATGGGGGCGTAAAGCTGCCGCGGCCAGGGCCAGGACACCCCCTGTTTCTGAAAAAAGTCCAGGTCGGCCTGACCCACGGTGACCACCACCACCTGGGAACTGGCCGGCGGCAGAGGAGTAGCCTTAAAGAGGAGATCCAGTGTCTTCAGGCTGTAGTGGGACAGGATGCCCGCCAGGGCCAGCCCGAGGGTCAGACCCCAGGCCAACATTACGATGAGAGCCCCGGCGGCAGCCTTGCCGCGGGGAGAGGCGGCGGTAAATGAACTCATGGAATGGCGGTATTATAGCAGAAGGAGCCGCGCCGGAGCAAAACAGATGTGATGATTATAGAATCACGCTAAGGCGCTAAGGCAGGAGGCAAGGCGGGATGCGCTGTGCTTTTCCGCCCTTCGGCTAACTATTGCAACAAAAAAAGGGGCAGGTTTCCCTGCCCCTCTGGGTCTGGACTTACAGGCTTAGTCCATTTCGTTCATTTTTTTGCCGCAGCAATCCGGAGCCGGCTCCTTGGCGGCCGCGGACTTGAAGGTGTTGCACTGGATGCAGACGTAGGTCTTCTTTTCCTCTGCCGGCTTGGCCGGGGTTTTGCAGCTACATGCACAACCGCTCATTTTACTTCCTCCCTATTTCATTCATCTTTAAGTTTTATATACCAATCCAAACTTCACAAACATTCGCAGGACTTGGCAGCTGGTGTTGGAATAACCCCTGAATGAAGCCGAGGCGCCCAGAGGCGTCGGCGTCAATGAATTGTCAGGTGCGCTCAATGCTCCTCCTGATTATGGTGCAGGCGAGCCCATAGAGCAGAAGCGCGTTCAAGACCCCGACAGCCATGATCACAGCTAACCAGGTGAGCACGCCGGCGGAGCGCACAGCAACACTTGGCTCCCCCGTGTTTGGGAG
>JBAQHL010000289.1:0-3250 GCA_049288295.1 Desulfobaccales bacterium | reverse complement strand
GAAGCTCACCGCGGTGTTGAAGGCCAGGTCCGGCGGCACGGCGCCCAGGTTCTGGGGGTTGAAGGGCAGCAGGTATTGCAGCCGCAAGAGGCCGTAGGTCACCATCACCCCCACCAGGCTGAAAAGGAGCAGGGCCAGGGCGTATTCCTGCCAGGTTTGCTCCTGGTCCGGCTCCACGCCGCAAAGCCGCAGGCTCCAGCGCTCCAGGGGGCCGAAGAATCCGGGTAAAGGCGGCTCCGGGCTGGCGAAGACCCGGTACATATAGACCCCCAAAGGTTTGGTCAGAGCCAGCACCGCCAGGCCATAGACCACTATTTGCAACCAACCCTGCCAGGACATGAACATTCCTTAAAAACGCTCCGGCCAGAGGAGCGCATAAACCAGATATCCCAGGAGCAAGAGGGCAATCAGACTGCCAATGGCATATTCCCAGGTCATATGGGGTTCCTCACAACTTGGCTATTCCCCGCAGGTATCCCCACGAAAGGATAAAGAAGATCAGAGTTCCACTCAGCATGAGCAGGTCCAGCATATTTTCCCTCTGTGCCCTTCAGTCTCAGGTTTGCAACGAGCTACTCAAAAGGAATGCAAAGGTTAAACCAAACCTTCTTATTAATATTTTCTATTTTATATCAATATATTACGAATCAGATCAGGAAAAGGGGGATTGCAAAATGCAAGGTTTCCCATAGAGAAGTTGGCAAAATGCAAGCGGTTGGACTTTGCCAGGCCGGTAAGGCGGCGGGCCCCTTACCGCTCTTCCTCGTATTTCTTGCGCTTGCGCCAGAGGGTGGAGGCATCGATGCCCAGGAGGTGGGCCGCCTCTTCGAGGGTTGCTATCCGGGCCAGGACCCGCAGAATGTGTTCCCGCTCGATATGCTCCAGGGAGTAATTCCCGCCCAGGACCGGCGCCGTTGACTCCCGGTGAGCGATTTGCTCCGGGAAGGCCTCCGGCTCAATGACCTGGGAGGGCCAGAGGATGACGGCCCTCTCCAGGACATTCCGAAATTCCCGAATATTCCCCGGCCAGGCGTAGGAGAGGAGAGCGCCAAGGGCGGCAGGCGACAACTCCGGGGTGGGCCGCCGGGCCTGGCGGGCAAAAAAATCCAGGAACCGCCTGGCCAGGAGGGGAATATCCTCCCGGCGCTCCCGGAGCGGCGGCAGGCTGATCTGCACGGCGTTTAAGCGAAAAAACAGGTCCTCCCGGAAACGGCCGGCCCGGACTGCCTCTGCGAGATCGCGGTTCGTGGCCGCCACCACCCGGACATCCGCCCGGCGGGTGCGGTTCTCCCCCACCCGTTCGAACTGCTTTTCCTGGAGAAACCTGAGCAGCTTGGCCTGCAGGGCCGGCGAGATCTCGCTTACTTCATCGAGGAACACCGTGCCGCCCCGGGCCGCCTCCAACCGGCCTTCCCGGTCCCGGGTCGCGCCGGTGAAAGCGCCTTTGGCGTGCCCGAACAACTCACTGGCCAGAAGCTCCTCTGTGAGCGTCGGGCAACTGACGACCACAAAGGGACCGGCGGCGCGAGCGCTGCGGGCGTGCAGCCACCGGGCCATGACCCCCTTGCCGGTGCCGTTTTCGCCGAGGAGCAGCACCGTGATCTCCGCAGGCGCCACCCGTTCCACCATCTCCAGGGCGGCCCGCATCTTGGGAGATTCCGTCTCCAGGACCACGTCCGGGGCGGCTTCCTTGAGGTGTGCCTTAAGCTCTTCCACCTGGCGGGACAGGTTAAGACGTACGGCCAGCCCTTCCACCAGGTGCTTGATCTGCGCCGGGGAAAATGGTTTGGCCAGGTAATCCCTGGCTCCCCTTTTGATGGCTTCCACCGCGGTTTCGATGGTGGCGTAGGCAGTGATAAGCACTATGGGGAGCCGGGGGCTGATGGCCAGGAATTTCGGCAGCAACTCCAGGCCGCTCGTTTCCTTCAGCCGCAAATCCAGGAAGGCCAGGTCAAAGGGCTGGCTTTCCAGGGCGGACAGGGCGGACCCTGCCGTGGCCACCGCCATGACCCGACAGCCCATCCCTTCCAGATAAGCAGTGAGCGTAATCCGAATGTTCTTCTCGTCATCGACGACCAGGACCCGGAGTGGGGCGGCATTGGGGGACTTGGGGGAAGGTGCTGCATCCATAAATATACATCCGGCTTTTCTCAAAAGTACCTTATTTCCCATCAGGTGTGAATAGAAAGCCTCCTTAAAAGTCCAAGTGGACACCTATCACCGCGAATTGCTCTCCTGACCTTTAATCTAGTGCTCGGCAAGGGGTGGGGGGACAAAGGGTTTCAAATCGAGGATGGGAGTCCCGTCCCGCATATCGAGGCCCCTTACCAGGATGACGTTATCCCTGACCTCAATTACTTCAAGGATGGAAAGGCCCAGAGGATTGGGGCGGACCGGGGAGCAGGTGCTGAAGACCCCAAGTTTCTTATTCCGATGAGGCGGTTTTTGCACCAGGCGGTCCAGGGTGAAGGGAGGGCTTTGGTCAAACTGAAACAGGACCACCAGGGGCTGTCCCGGCTGGATGTCCCGCAAGCCTTTCTGGTATTGGGGATCGATCACCAGGCTGCCCTCCACGGTGGAGACGCTGCAGTGCCGGGGAATTGACGTGGCCTGGGTTTTGACAAATCCTATGGGTTTTAGTTCAATGGTCATGTCTGGTTCTCCGTGATCGAACGCAGTTGAGATTCCGGGGAAAATGCGGCCACCACCCCGAAGTCCTTTTCCAGGCGCCCTCCCCTGCTCAAGACAATCACGGCGGCTGTAAATCATGATTTTCCCAGAGAACTCAAATATAATGGTAACATATTGATAATCTATCCCTCTTTTCAAAAAATCAAAATCTGGAACCTGTCTGCAACTTGAAAACAGTTTGAGATGGGTTCACTTTTTATGGCAGATTTGTAATAGTGTTAGCCAACCCGATGCTTGAGGCGCCCAGAGCCCAGAGCCTCCCAGATATCCATGTGGGCTTATTAAGACCGTGTAACCAAGGTATAGATAAAAAGCCTGTTTTTTTAAATGCAAGGAGAAGATTGATGACCGGTCATGACAGAATCAAGGCCCTTTTAGGAACCGAGACACCTTTCCTGGCTGAGCGCCGAGCCTACCAGCCCCACCTGTGTCCGGCCCTGGCCGGGGGAACGGGCGCTGCCCGGCCCCTTCCGGGCTTTGACCTGGACGTGATCAAAGTGGCCAGGGAACAATTGCCTTACGTGAGCCGCAATACCCTGGTGGAGATTATTCCCCAGGC
>JBAQHL010000288.1:0-1669 GCA_049288295.1 Desulfobaccales bacterium | reverse complement strand
CATGCCGGCCTGACGGTGCTGTGCAGCCTCTTGGGTTCCTTATTGGCTTTACGCAAGGCTCTGAAAGCCGAACCGGCTTCAGTTTTTCACTAAATCAGCGTCATGACCGCTCCTGATCCAGCCGTTCTCCACCTGAAAAACATCAGCCGGGATTTTTTTGACGGCCGCCAGCTCCGTCGGGTGTTGCAGCCCACGGACCTGAAAATTTATGCCGGCGAACTCACCATCCTGGCCGGGCCTTCCGGGAGCGGCAAAACCACCTTGCTGTCCATCATGGGCATGGTGTTGCGCCCCTCGGAGGGCCGTATTATCCTGAAAGCTCGGGATATTACGGAATACAATGACGAACAGGCCGCTACTCTGCGCCTTAAGGAATACGGCTATGTTTTCCAGCAGCCCCTCTTGATTGAAGGGTTGACCACGCAGGAGAATGTGCTCCTGGCCCTGGGCGTCCAGGGTGGGCGGGTATCCATGGATCTGAGGCAAAGGTCGGCAAAAATCCTGGAGTCCCTCGGGTTGGGGGATACCCTGCACCTGCAGCCCCGTCTCCTTTCCGGCGGACAGAAACAGCGGGCCTCCATCGCCCGGGCCTTGATGAAGAACCCCTCCATCATTCTTTGCGACGAACCCACTTCCTCGCTGGACGCCGAGAATGGCCAGGTGGTGCTTGATATTTTAAAACGCACTGCCGTGCAGGAGAACCGGGTGGTGGTGGTGGTCAGCCATGATGCCCGGGTGTTCCCTTACGGTGATCGCTTAATCAAACTGGAAAACGGCGAGGTGGTCTCCGACACCCGGGAGTCTTTACCGCCGCTGTCTACCCCTTTGTCATCATGAACGTGCGCAAAATTATTATCCTTCTCGTCGGTTTGCTGGTGTTGGCCCTGGCAGTGGGTTATATAGCGGTTGCCCTGAGGCGCTCGGGGGCGCCTCCGGAGATCGGCTCACCCCCCTCTTTGCCCGCCTCCCCCCTGCGGTCTTATGGCGTTATTGAACCCCTGGGGCGAGAGGTGTTCCTTTCGGCGCCGGAGTCCCGCCGGGTGACGGCTGTCTTTGTCAGAGAGGGCGACTTGGTGAAAAACGGCCAGCCCCTGTTAACCCTGGAGAGCGACGTGGAGGAAAAGTCCCTCAAGGTCGCCCGCTTGCGTGTCCTGGAAGCCCAGGCCAAACTCGCTATCACCCAGGACGCCTTGAGGCGCTATGAAAACCTGGCGGCCCGAAAAACCGCCCCCGAATTTGAAGCCACCAAACTTAGGTTGCAAAAGGTCTATGAGCAACAGATCGTGGAAACCGCCCAGGGGGAAGTGGCGCAGCGGGCGGTCGAATTGGAGCGCCTTACCCTAAGATCGCCCTTCAAAGGGGTGGTCTACAAGTTCGACATCCGCCTGGGGGAATTTCTCACCCCTGAGGATTACCGCAAAATTATCCTGGGAAGTCCGGATAAGCAGGTCCGTCTCTTCGTGGAGGTGTTCTGGCGGGACCGCCTATATCTGGGGGATAAGCTCCTCATCAAAAATGCTGAAAATCTCGAGACCATCGGTGTCGGCGAAGTCACTGAATTGGCTCCCTATGTGGGCGCCCGGGATTTTCGCTCCGAAGACCCCCTGGAGCGCCTGGATACCAAGTACATGCAGGTGGTAGTCAAACTGCCGCCCAACATTCAGGCGCC
>JBAQHL010000287.1:0-3047 GCA_049288295.1 Desulfobaccales bacterium | reverse complement strand
TAAAATGAATAATACGTCATAATATAGAATGAAGCGACAGGGTGTCAAGAAAATTTCAGAAAAATACCTGCAGGAAAGCAAGGTTCTCCGGTGATGGCCCAGTGATACGGGAGGGGGCCTGAGGGCGTGGGGCACAAGGAGGAAACCGGGGACGGGCCGGCATTCGACCGCCTGGATGGGTGGGTGTTAAAATCACTCCAATGGTTTGATGCATGGTGTTCTTAAAATGGATAGTTTCCGCAGTGGAGTATGTTATTATGCCTTCCACAAGAAGAGACAACTTGCCGGCCCGCCTGGCCATGGCCATGAAGAGGGTTTAAAGTACCTATAGTCATCAATTAGAGGCACAGCTTTCAGGAAGTCCTTAAAGTGCCAGCGCCGCAGCCAACAACAAGGTTTTTTGCCCCACTGGAGGCTAGTCATGAATCCAACGCTAGTTCTTTCCATCTTATCAGCGGCAACCGCAGCAGTCTGGTCCATCTGGACCTGGAGGGAGGAACAGGAAAAGCAAAGGAAGCTTAGAAGAGATCAGGAATCTGCTATCTTTGTGAATTCCTTCATCCAGGCTCTGGAAGAATTGCAATCGAGGCTTTACGGTGTTCTGGAAAGGGACGACCTGGCCTTGTATAAAAAGGAGTACCCCGAACAGTATGAATTTGGCTCACCCTTTGCCTTTGAAGTTCTCTACCGGCTAAGCAAGTATTTTGGGTGGACCTATCGCAGCTTCCGGTACGGTCCCTACACGAAAGATGCTGCCGTAATAGAGCTGGTCAGAAAGATGAGTGAAACCTTAGAGGACCGCAGCCAGTTTGAGGGGGATGCCTTCCGCTTCACTTATGAAGAGAGGGTGGCGCTCGGCGAGGCAGTGGTGCGCCGTACAGGGGATGTTATAGGTTCCATTCCCATATTCGAGTCCATCACCCTTTTTCATTTTCGAGAGGATATCAGCGACGAAAAAAGTAAACGCGCCTTGTTGTATGGGAGCAGGTCTGTGCGCCGCACCCTTGCTGCCATTGATAAGGCTGACCATCCTGAGGCCTTGGAGGGAGTGGACCGGTTGGCAGTTTTGCAAAACCTTCTGGTTGACCTGCTCATCTACCTGGAAGACATGGAAGGATTTAGCGTTGTCTCCGGGAAGCGCAGAAGAGCACGGCTCAGGGGGACTGTTGCCAAGGCCTTGCCGGCCCTGGCCGCTGAAGCAAGTGTAGTCCACCAAACCCCGGGGCGCATCCGGATAAGTGTCCCGCGCTTAAAGACGGACGAGACCTATGCGCCTCGGCTACAAAATTTCTTAGAGTCAATGGATAAGGTCAATAGCATCAGCATCAATGTCAGCGCGGCTTCTGTCGTCATCAGCTTCCCTCCTGAAATTCCAGGGCTGGAGTTTGCCAGGAGGATAACAAAAACCATAGAAACGGGGTTTCCCGCGACATAGTCTAATCTACAGTGCATCGGGACACGGGTAAAATATCCCTCTGATACCGAGTTGCGCTCTAAGGTAGAGAAAAAGAAAGGCAAGTTCAGGTGTCCTCTCCTGTAACTTGCCTTTATTCTTATCAAAATTTGGTGGAGCTGGGGGGATTTGAACCCCCTGCCTCTTGAATGCCATTCAAGCGCTCTTCCAACTGAGCTACAGCCCCGTAGCTTTTTTTATGTAACCGACCCGAACCTTTCTGTCAAGCCCCCTTGGATAAAATGTCAATAGCCAAGCTTTGCACCAGGGGCGCACTGGGGATTAATGACGTGAGGCCTCCGGAAATTCCTGCTGACAAATGGCGGCCAGACGCTGCGCCACCAGGTCGTTGCCTTTTTCCGTCAGGTGGGCCCAGGAGATAAAGACAGACTCCTCCTTGTTGTCGAATATATCGGATATATTGTAGAAATTGTCCATTTTGACCGGAAGCATTTTTTCGTACACCAACCGGTACATCCTCACCATTTTCTTTTCTTCCCAGGCCGCGATCATGTCTTTTTCCTCGGGGGTCAGGGCCTTGGTGGTGCAGGGGGACGGCTGCCAGACAAACAGGGGTTTAAAACCATAGGCCTGGGCCAGGCGTTTGACCACCTCGATATTCCTCAGGTAGTCCTGGACGATGGCCTGGGCCAGCCGGTTCATGGAGATTTCATCTTCGGGGGAAAAGCCCCCCTCCTGGCTTTGCCGGGGTTGGACCAGCCTGGACAGGTCCGTGAAGGCCTGATAAATCTTGGTGCGTCCCAGTTCATTGACGATTTTGCGCCAGGCTGTTTCCTTGTCCCGGCGAAACAGTTGGCGGCGAATGGTCTCAGCCCCGAAAATCGAACCAGGTTCGCCGTTTTTGGTGCCCACCATGACTTCGTTGATGCCGTCGTAGAAAATGACGTAATCGGGGATGTGCCCTTGTTTAAGGAGCAGCACCAGGTTAATTACTTCCTGTGTGAGGCTGAAGCCCTTTTCGCCATAATTTTCCACGACATAGCGGGTCTGCCCCTGATTGAGTCTTTTTGACAACAGGGACGGCAGGGTAAAATCATCCCGGGCCCCCACGCCCCAGGTGGTGGAGCCCCCGAAGCAGAAGACCCGTCGGACTTGTTCCTTTTCCTTAAGGGGAGGATTCCAGGTTTTCCTGAGACCGGCGGGAGTGATGTTGATATGCTTGCCGTGAAACTCCTGACTGCGCCACATGATATAAGGAACAAACAGGGGGTGAATGCGGTCTTCCTCGGCGAACATTTCCATGGCCCAGTCAAGGTTGGCATACACTGGATTTCTGGCGGCTTTGTCCTTGGCGGTGAGGTTGCCTTTGTCCTTGAGGGCATAAATAATTTTTAAGCCCCCTTCAATAAGGGCGATGGTCACCAATACCATGATGACGGCAAAAAGGAGCCGCCGCCGCCAGGACAAGGTTTTCTGTACTGGGCGGGAATTATCTGTGAGGGAAGGGCCGGACATGGTCATCTGGCAAAGCTCCTCGTCCCATGGCTCATGAGCGGGTATAATTTTCACACTTGGGGTGAGAGCCAGAGACCTGGGGTCCGTGCCCTCCCCCCACACCCCCCTCCCAACCCGC
>JBAQHL010000286.1:0-2496 GCA_049288295.1 Desulfobaccales bacterium | reverse complement strand
TATCTGGAGCGGCTGGCAGACCTGCTGGAGAGCAATCTGGACCTGGACGGCCTGCTGGCGGCCCTGCCGCCCCTGGCCCTGGGAGAAATTTCCGCGCCGCCGGTCCCTCCTCCGGAGGTGCGCCTGGGGGTGGCCCGGGACCAGGCCTTTTGCTTTTATTATCCGGATAATCTGGAGTGGCTGGCCAGGTTTGGGGCGGAGATTGTCCCGTTTTCGCCCCTGGACGATGAAGACCTCCCGGCTGAGGTGCACGGCCTTTACCTGGGAGGCGGCTACCCGGAGCTCTTCGCCCGGCAGTTAAGCGCCAATCAGGCCATGCTCCGGGCTGTCCGGGAGCGGGCCAGTGCGGGTCTGCCGGTTTATGCCGAGTGCGGCGGTTTGATGTATCTTTGCCGGGAAATCTCTGATCTGGAGGGAAGGCCCCACGCCATGGCCGGGGTTTTGCCCTTCGGCGTCAGGATGCTCCCCCGCCTCAAGGGTCTGGGCTACCGGGAAGTCACCTTGACCGGCGACGGCCTTCTGGGCCCTACCGGGACGTCTGCCCGGGGGCACGAATTTCATTATTCGGAGATTGTTTCGGAACCAAAGGAACTGTCCAGGCTTTATGAGCTCACGGCTCGACGGGGCGGTGCGCCTGTGCGTGAGGGCTACACCGTCAACCAGGTGTTGGCCAGTTACGTCCACCTGCACTTCGGGAGCAACCCGGAGGTGGCCCGCCACTTTGTGGCCCGCTGCCGCTCATTCAAGGAGAAACTATGAACTGGAGCCCCCGCCTCCCCCAGGAAATTGAGGAGGAGAGCTTTCGCCGTATCGAGGCCCAGGCGGATTGGCAAGGTCTAACACCGGAGCACTGGGCGGTGGCGCGGCGCATGATCCACACCACCGGCGACTTTGAGTACCTGGACAATGTGCGCTTCCATCCCCAGGCGATCGCCGCCGGCCTCGCGGCCCTGCGCCGCGGCTGCCTGGTGGTTGCCGACACCCGCATGCTCCAGGCGGGGATCGGCACCGGCCGGCTCAGCCGTCTGGGGGCGGAGGTTGTCTGTCTCATGGACGACCCGGAGGTGGCCCAGGAGGCCAAGCGCCGCGGCGCCACCCGGGCGGCGGTGGCCATGGAACACACCCTGCCCCGGGTTGCCGGGGGCATCGTCGCCATCGGCAACGCCCCCACTGCTCTCCTCAGTCTTTTGGACCTCCTGGCTGCGGGCGCGCCGCCCCCGGCTCTGATCGTGGGCGTGCCGGTAGGCTTTGTCAACGCCGCGGAGTCCAAGAAAGCCCTGACAAAGCAAGATTGCCCCTTTATCACCGCCATCGGTCCCAAAGGCGGCTCAGCAGTGGCTGCCAGTATAATCAATGCCCTGGCCATCATGGCCCTGGCAGGGGAGGCGTCATGACCCAGAAAACCGGCACCCTCTATGGTATCGGCGTAGGGCCGGGAGACCCCGAGTTGATCACCCTCAAGGCTCTGAAAGTTCTGCAGCGGACGTCCCACATTTTCGCGTCCACTTCCAGTAAAAACGCCTATAGCCTGGCCTTGAACATCGTCCGCTCCCACCTGAACGGGGCCCGGATTGAGCATCTTCCCTTCCCCATGACCCGGGAAGCGGAGGTCTTGCAGGAGGCCTGGGAGGCCAACGCCTGCCGGGTTATGGAGGTTCTCCGCGCCGGGGAGGACGCTGTGTTCATCACCCTGGGAGACCCGCTCACTTACTCCACCTTCGGCTACCTCCTGAGATCCGTCAAACGCCTTGACCCCACGGTGCGGGTGGTCACCATCCCCGGGATTACTTCTTACCACGCCGCCGCCGCGCTCACCCAAACTCCCCTGAGTGAGGGGGAGGAGTCCTTTTTTGTGGTGTCAGGGGCCCTGGGTGCCGCCCGCCTCCGGGAGGTTATCCACAAAACCGATAATATTGTCCTGCTCAAGACCTACCGCCACACTGACGATATCCTGGCTACCCTGGAGGAAATGGGACTCACAGACCGGGCCGTCTGCATCAGCCGCGCCGGTATGGACGGCGAAACCGTGGTGCAGGATCTGCGCGAGCTCAAGGGCCGGTCCATGCCCTATCTCTCCATGATTATCATCAAGAAGAAGGGTAAAAGCCTCTGATGGCTGTGCCCAAGGCCGCAGGCAGGCGAGGGCTCTGGCTCTCCCTCATGTTTTTCTGCCTGGTCCTCGGGGTGGGATGGTTTTATCTGGCCTCAGGGAAAATGCCGGCGGTCAGGGTGGAGCACCTGTTCCGGCAGATGGGCGGGCCCCTGGCTCGCCTCCTCCTTTATCTGGCCGTTGGCCTCTTGGCAGCCCAAATCCTGGAATCCCTGGGCTGGGCAGCCCGCCTGGGAAAACTGGCGGCGCCGCTGCTGCGCTGGGGGGGCCTCCGGGAAGAGAGCGGGGCCAGCTTCACCGCGGCCTGCTTTTCCGGGCTCCTCGCCAATACCATGCTCATGACCTTTTACCAGGAGGGCAAGCTTTCCCGTCAGGAGATGATGGCC
>JBAQHL010000285.1:0-3748 GCA_049288295.1 Desulfobaccales bacterium | reverse complement strand
CCGAAGAGAAATTAGGGGAGACCGGTAGCACGGGCATCCTGCCCGTGCAGGCACAGGTTGAAAACCTGTGCCCCTAAGTTTTTTCATGGTCTTGAATGAGTCCGCGGCTCCGCAACAGCCCGGAAATTATGACCGCTCATCCCAAGAAAATCCCTCTTCGATAGTGGCCTCCCAAACCCAAAAAAGAGTGCCTCATCATGCCTGAACATTTCCCTCCCATTTTTCCCCAAAAAATACTTGACACGCGGGCCGAATGGGATTAAAAAGGCAGAGATTTAAGAAAATTTTCACAATACCTCACCAGGGATCTACCATGCTGGAGATCAAATCAGTCGAAAGCGCCACCCTGAGCCCTTCGCAGATAACCGATATCAAGGATATCTGCTCCCGCTTCAGCCGTATCAAGGGTGGTCTTCTCCCCGCCCTCCATGTCATCCAGGGCGTTTGCGGCAACTGGCTCCCCAAAGAAGCCCTTGACCTGGTCTCCCGGGGGTTCAACCTACCCTTCCCCTATCTTTACGGCGTCCTGAGTTTTTACACCATGTACGCCACCCAGCCCCGGGGGAAATATGTCATCCGCCTGTGCGAATCCCCGCCCTGCCACGTCATGGGCGCGGAAAGCCTCCAGGAAGCGCTGGAAAAAGAATTGGGCATCGAAGTGGGAGAAACCACGGGGGATGGCTTTTTCACCCTGGAGCACACCGCCTGCCTGGGGGTGTGCGAAATCGCCCCGGCCATGCAAATCAACGAGGTGGTCCACGGACGCCTCACTGCAGACAAGGTTAAGCAGATCCTGGCCGACTACCGGGCGGGCAAGGCCCCGGACTTTCGCACCATAAGGCGCACCACCAATCCCCTCAGCGATTATCCGGCCAGCCCTGATGAACTGACCCTGCTCAGAAATGTGGATCAGATCGATCCCATGAGCATTGACGACTATATAGCCCGGGGCGGTTACGAGGGTTTGAAAAAAGCCGTCACCACCATGTCCAATGAGCAGGTGGTGGAAGAGGTGAAGGCTTCGGGGCTCAGAGGGCGGGGCGGCGCCGGCTTCCCCACCGGTCTGAAATGGTCCTTTACCCGGCCCCTGCCCACCTTTCCCAAGTACATCGTCTGCAACGCCGACGAAGGGGAACCGGGAACCATCAAAGACCGCTACCTCATGGAAGGCGACCCCAACCGGGTCATCGAAGGCATCACCATCGCCGGTTTTGCCGTGGGCGCCAGCCAGGGCTACATCTATGTGCGGGGCGAGTATTATCTTTCCATGCTCCGCCTGCAAAACGCCATTGACCAGGCCCGTGAACGGGGCTTTTTGGGCGAAAATCTTTTCGGCACCGATTTTGAGTTCGACATTCAGATCCAGACCGGCGGCGGCTCTTACGTCTGCGGCGAGGAAACTGCGCTCATCGAGTCCATTGAGGGGAAACGCGGCTACCCAAGGGTCAAGCCTCCCTTCCCCGGCCAGGTGGGGGTGTGGAACAAACCCACCATCGTCAACAACGTGGAATCCATGGCCAGCCTGCCGGACATCCTGGTCAAGGGAGCGGCCTGGTACGCGGCCAAGGGCACCGAGGACAGTAAGGGCACCAAGATTTTCCAGGTGGTGGGCCACGTGAACAAGCCCGGCATCGTGGAAAGCAACCTGGGCCTGCCCCTGTCTTCCCTCATCGACAAGATCGGGGGCGGGGTGCGCCAGGGCCGCCAACTCAAGGCGGTGCAGCCCGGCGGCGCGGCCAGCGGTTTTATCCTCCCGGAACACGTGGACACGCCCCTGGAATACGCGTCCATGAGCAAAGTGGAAGGGGCCCTGGGTTCCGGCACCATGCTGGTCATGGACGAAACCACCTGCATCGTGGACGTGGTCAAGTGCCTGATGTACTTTTTCCAGCACGAATCCTGCGGTTTTTGCCTCCCCTGCCGCCGGGGCACCCGGGTGCTCTATGAGCTGGTGTGCAAGGTGGCCGAGGGCCGGGGCGAAGAAGCGGATCTGGACCGGCTGCTGAGATTGTCCAAAACCATGGTGGAAAGCACCAACTGCGCTCTCGGCTGGAGTCCCCACAGTTTCCTCAAGACCACCATCGAGCGCTTCCGGGATGAGTGGCTGGCCCATGTGGCGGGGAACTGTCCCCTCGGGGTATGCGGCAAAAAGGCCCACGCCGCGGCGCATTAGGGTGTAGGGCGGGCACTGCCCGCCGGAGTAACATGGTGGGCGGCGCCCACTCTACATCACTTGACCTTACAGGAATAAAGCAACCTTAACCCACTTTTCAGATTAGGTTTCTTTATGCTTATTGATTACATGCCTATTGGAATTTACCTGGTCATCGCCGTCGGCCTGGTGGGGGTGATTGTGCTCTTGTCCGAGTTACTCGGCAAAAAGACGCACACCCCTCAGAAGGACATGGCCTACGAGTGCGGCATGGACCCCATCGGCGACGCCCGGCACCGTTTTGCGGTGCGCTTCTATGTCATCGCCATGTTCTTCATCGTGTTCGACATTGAAGCCATCTTCCTCTATCCCTGGGCCGTGGTCTTCAAGGCCCTGGGGTGGTTCGGCTTCTGGGAGATGATGATCTTTATCGGCATTCTGCTGGTGGGCCTGGCTTATGTCTGGGGCAAAGGCGCCCTGGAGTGGGAGTGATAAAGGCGGTTTTAGGTTTTAGGTTTTCGGTAAAGGCGGTCACTCCCCGCTAAAAACCTCGGATGGTGGGCGGCGCCCACCCTACGCGGAGCACTTACATGGGTATTGAAGAACATCTGGGTTACAACGTTCTCACCACGACTCTGGAAAAACTCGTGGACTGGGGCCGCAAATCCAGCCTGTGGCCCTGCACCTTCGGGCTGGCTTGCTGCGCCATCGAAATGATCGTCACTGCGGCCAACCGCTATGACATCGCCCGCTTCGGCATGGAGGCCTTCCGGGCCAGTCCTCGCCAGTCCGACCTCATGATCGTGGCCGGCACGGTGTGTAAGAAGATGATGCCCGCCATCGAGCGCATCTATGAGCAGATGACCGAGCCCAAGTGGGTCATCGCCATGGGGGCCTGCGCCTGCTCCGGGGGCATTTTCGACTCCTACCCGGTGGTCCAGGGCATCGACCGCTATCTGCCGGTGGACGTTTACATCACCGGCTGCCCGCCCCGGCCGGAAGGGCTGCTCTACGGCATCCTGAAACTCCACGAGAAAATCCTGCACGACCCGTTTTTAACCCAACAATACCGGGATAAGCTGGCGTCCCGGAGGGAGGCGGCCTGATGCACATCGCGGCAGATCTCCTCAAAAAACAGTTTTCGTCCGAGGTAGTCGAGGTGGTGGAGTATCGGGGGGATACCACCGTGGTGGTCAAGCCCGGCCGTATCCGCGATGTCTGCACCTTTCTCCGGGATGACCCCACCGTGTCTTTTAAATACCTCTCGATGATCGCCGGCCTGGACTACGCTCCAGAGAGCCCCCGTTTTGCGGTGGCCTACAACCTGTATTCTCATAAGAATCATGACCGCCTGACCTTAAAGGTTTTTCTGGAAAGCGACACGGCCCCGGCCATCGACTCGGTGGTGCCGGTGTGGTCCACTGCGGACTGGCACGAACGGGAGGCCTTCGATCTGTTCGGCATCAAATTCAAGGGGCATACCAACCTGAAACGGATTCTCCTCCCCACGGATTGGAAGGGGCATCCTTTGAGGAAAGAATACCCCACCCGGGGTGAGTGATCAGTCAGCAGTTAGCAGTTAGCAGTTAGCAGTTA
>JBAQHL010000284.1:0-2277 GCA_049288295.1 Desulfobaccales bacterium | reverse complement strand
GACCATGCCCAGGGCCCCTTTGGGATTATTTAGATTATCGATGAAGTTCTGGGCCTTGGTCACGGTTTCCAGGACATGCTTATACAGTTTCGGATCACTCACCAGCAGCCCCAGGGTGCCCTCCCCTTCATTGATTTTTGCAAAGGTTCCCCTGATATTGGCGAGGGCCTGTTTGAAATCCCCCTTCGGGTCGCTCATGTCATCCGTAATTTTTGACAGGTTGCTGAAGGCCTTCTGGATGCTGTCCAGGGAAGGGGCGGCTTTGGACAGCAACTCCTGAAGGTCGATCTGTTCCGTGCCTGCCATGAGACCATCGGGTGGGAGGAGGGGCTTATCAGGAGAGCCGGCAGTGAGTTCCAGACTGCGGTCTCCCAGAAGACCGATGCTGCCGATGGTGGCCTGACTGTCTGAGCGCAACTGGTCCTTGTATTTTTCCAGGACCTCAAATTTCACCAGAATCTTGCCGTCCGACCGCACCGTGGTATCGGTGACGCTGCCCACGGTGACGCCGGACAGCCGCACCTCAGAGCCCTTCCTGAGGCCCCCGACATTTTTGAAAACCGCCTGGTAGGAAATGTAATCCTGCCAAAGACCTTCCTGCCGGGCGACGATGAGCACCATGAACAGGAGCACTGCCAGGGAGGCCACTACAAAAAGGCCGACAACGGTTTCATATTTCTGGGAAATCATCCCGGGGGATTCTCCTCTTTATGCAGGAAACGCCGGGCCTCCTGGTCGGGGGATTGCCAAAATTCCTGGAAGGTTCCCAAAAAGGCTATGGTCCCGTCAAACAAAAGGGCCACCCGGTCCGCCACCAGCTCGGTGAGGCGCAAGTCATGGGAGACGACGATGGAGGTTACTCCCAAGTCCTGCTGCAAGCCGCGGATGAGACGGCCGATCTCGTCACCGGTGATGGGGTCCAGCCCGGCGGTGGGTTCGTCATAAATGATGAGCTTCGGGTCCAGGGCCAGACTGCGGGCTAAAGCGGCCCGGCGTTTCATGCCCCCGGAAAGTTCTGCCGGACTGAGATTGATGGCTTCTTCCAGGCCCACCTGGGAGAGCTTTTCCTTAACCCGGGCGGCGATCTCCTGCCGGGGCCAATCTGTTTGTTGCTCCATGGGAAAGGCCACGTTTTGCCCCACGCTCATGGAATCATAGAGGGCCGAGCCCTGAAAGAGGTAGCCGGTCCCGAGACGGAGTTCCCGCCAGTCCTCGTCGCTTTTTAAGTGGGCCAGATTTTTCCCCGCCACCTCGATGACGCCCTCTTCCGGCACCAGGAGGCCCACCAGCATACTGGTCATCACCGTTTTGCCGGAGCCGCTGCGGCCCAGGATGACCAGGGTTTCCCCGGCATGAACTTCGAGGTTGATGTCGTGCAGGACCTTACGGCTGTCAAAATACTTGCCGACGCCCCGATAGACAATCAGGGGTTGAGAAGGGGCCTGCCTTGCCAGGGGGGAGGCCCCCCCTGGTTCAACCCCAGATGATGAGTGTAAGTTTGGTGAGAAAGACATCGGATATCAGGATAAATAATACCGAAACCACCACCGCGGTTTTGGTGGACTGGCCCACCCCAAAGGTCCCCTGTTGAGTGTTGAAACCGTGATAGCTGCTCACCGTGCCGATGATCAGGCCGAAAATCAGGGTCTTGCCGATACCGGGGAGGACATCCTTTAGTTGCAGGAACTTGAGGGTCAAATAATAATAGGAGGTGGCGCTCATGCCCGCCTGGGACATGCCTATGAGCATGCCCCCCAGGATGCCGATTATGTTGGCGAACACCGTTAAGAGCGGCAGAACCAACATACAGGCCACCAGGCGGGTTACCACCAGGTATTTGATGGGATTCACCGCGGACACGGTGAGCGCGTCAATCTGACTGGTGACCCGCATGGAGCCCAGTTCCGCGCCCATGCCCGCTCCGCCCCGGGCCGCCACCATGATGCCGGCGATGATGGGACCTAGTTCCCGGACCATGGACATGGCCACCAGCGTGGCGATATAGTTGCCGGCGCCGAACCAACTCAGCACTTTCAGGCCCTGCATGGCCAGGACCATGCCCAGGGCAAAGGCCGCCACCAACACCAGGGGAAGGGACTTGACCCCCAGGTGATACATCTGGGCGATGGTTTCCCGGACAAACCAGGGTGGGACCACCAGACTGCGGCAGGCCTCGGCGAAAAAGATGGACAAGTCCCCCATGTAGTCCAGGAAGGCCACAAAACGATGCCCGGCCTGGGTAAACAGGCTGGCGCTTTCATGCCTGTGATTATCCAT
>JBAQHL010000283.1:0-2867 GCA_049288295.1 Desulfobaccales bacterium | reverse complement strand
AAAAAACCCACCGGATACATTTGGAGAAACCCATGCACATTTTCATCTCTGGTTCTCTGGCCTATGACCGGATCATGGACTTTCCCGGACGCTTTGTTGATCACATCCTGCCCGAGAAAATCCACATTCTGAATGTTTGCTTCATGGTGAACGGTCTCACAGAGCGCTTCGGCGGCACTGCCGGCAACATTGCCTTTAATCTGGCCCTCCTGGAGGAAAAGCCGGTGATTCTGGCCACCGGGGGCCGGGATTTCGGCCTGTATCAGGATTGGCTCGCCGGCCTGGGCCTGCCCCTCACGGGCATCCGCCTCATCGACGAGGAGTTTACCGCCGGGGCCTATATAACCACCGACTTGGCGGACAACCAGATTACCGGGTTCAATCCCGGGGCCATGAAACACCAGTCCGAATTTAGCTTTGACTCGGTCAATCCCCAAGACTCCCTGGCCATTATCGCGCCAGGAAATCTTGAGGACATGCTCGCATATTCCCGCAGGTACAAGGAGTTGCTCCTGCCCTACATATTTGACCCGGGCCAGTCCATCCCGGCCTGGGGGCCGGTGGAACTCCGGGAGATGGCCACCGGCGCCTTGGCCCTCATCATGAACGACTACGAGCAGGAAATGTTTCGCCAAAAGACCGGCCTGGCCGAGAGCGATCTGAAAGAACTTGTTGAGATTCTCATCATTACCAAGGGAGAGGAGGGGTCGGAACTCATCGGCCCTGATGGCCGGGAGGTGATCCCCCCCGCCAAGCCCCGCCGGGTCACGGATCCCACCGGCGCCGGCGACGCCTACCGGGCCGGCCTCATGAAAGGCCTGACCCTGGGCATCCGTTGGGGCACTGCCGCTCTTATGGGTTCCACCCTGGCGAGCTTTGCCGTGGAACAGGCCGGCACCCAGGAACACCGCTTTAACCTTGCCGATTTCTGGCGCCGCTACCGGGACAACTTCGGCAACCCGCCGGTGTGAGGCGGGGTGAAAAGAGGGTGGGGGAAGGGAGCGGGCGGGTATATGGGCCAGAGTCCCCAAGCCTCCACCTTTTACAATACTCCATCTCCCCCCGGTCCGGAGCGAGGTTGACTGAGATGAGCCCTCCCCAACCAAAATCTTTTCGAAGTCTTTCACTCTGAAAGCCACCCTGCTTGTAATATTCTGACAAGGTAGTTACAAATAACCCCATGACTCAGAAAAAGCGCGGCCTGGGATTATTTTCCGGGGGCCTGGACAGCATGTTGGCGGCGGCAGTGCTGCGGGACCAGGGCCTGGCCGTGACGGGCGCGGTCTTTGTCACCCCCTTTTTCGGAGCGGGACGGGCCAGGGAATCCGCAGAGCATATACATATTCCCCTCATCGAACTGGACATCACCGAAATCTACTATCCCCTCCTGGTGGACCCGCCCCGTGGGTTTGGCAGCCGCCACAACCCCTGCATCGATTGTCACATGTTGATGCTCCGTGAGGCGGGTGCCCTCATGGAAACCCGCGGTTTTGACTTTCTGTTTACCGGGGAGGTGCTGGGACAGCGCCCCATGAGCCAGAACCGGGGAGCCCTCAACCTGGTGGCCAAAGGTTCCGGCTATCAAGACCTGGTCCTAAGGCCCCTGTCCGCCAGGCTCCTTACCCCCACCCGGCCGGAACTCCTGGGATGGGTGGACCGGGAGAGGTTGCTGGACATCAGCGGCAGGGGCCGCAAGCGTCAAATGGAGCTGGCTTCCCATTATGGATTTACGAAATATCCCACCCCGGCGGGGGGCTGCCTCCTCACCGACCCGGGCTACGCCTCCCGCCTCAAAGAGCTTCTGGCCCGGACGGCGAGGCCCTCCCGGCGGGACCTGGAGCTTTTGAAATGGGGCCGCCACTTCCGCCTGCCCGCGGGCGCCAAGGTGATAGTGGGGCGCACCCACAAGGATAATGAGGCCATCAGCCGTCTTCTGGCCGGGGAGGACCTGGTTCTCAGGGTCCAGAACTATCCGGGCCCCCTGGTGGTGATGTTGGGAGCAACAGACCGCCCCAGCCTGGAGGAGGCTGCCGCCATGACCGCCTCCTACAGCGACGCCCCGGAAGGCTCCCAGGTCAAGGTGTCAGCCCAACAGGCCGGGGAAACGCTGGTGCTCAACGCCGAGGCGGCTCCCAAAAAACGTTTCCAGGAATGGTTGATTTAACCACCGAGACACCATGGACCTGGCAACCTTTCTGCAACAGGTGGTGAACGGCTTGTCCCTGGGCAGCCTCTATGCCTTGATCGCCATCGGTTACACCATGGTGTACGGCATCTTGCGCCTCATCAACTTTGCCCACGGCGATCTCATCATGGTGTCGGCTTACGTTGCGGTCATGGGAGTGGGCTGGTTCCGGTGGCCCTGGCCCCTGGCCTGCGGGGTGGCCGTGGCCACCACGGGCTTTCTGGGGGTGCTCCTGGAATTGGGCGCCTATCGGCCTTTGCGGGGCGCGCCTCGCATTTCCCTCTTGATTTCCGCCATTGCCGTTTCCTTTCTCCTGGAAAATCTCGCCCTGGTGATCATGGGGGGCATTCCCCGCCCGTTCCCGGTGCCGGCCTGGATTTCCGGGAGCCTGGTGCTGGGAGGGACCTACATCCCCCGCCTGAGCCTGGTGATCCCCGCCGTCACTTTGGCGCTCCTGGGCCTGCTCTTTTTTCTGGTGTACCGCACCCAGGCGGGCCGGGCCATGCGGGCCATCGCCTATGACCTGGAAACCACGAGCCTCATGGGGGTGAACGTCAACCGCATTATTTCCCTGGCCTTTCTGGTGGGCTCCCTCCTGGCCGGCTGCGGCGGGCTGTTGTGGTCCATGAAGTATCCACAGATCAACCCCTTCATGGGCATCCTGCCGGGGCTCAAGGCCTTT
>JBAQHL010000282.1:0-1977 GCA_049288295.1 Desulfobaccales bacterium | reverse complement strand
GTGTTCTCATTACTTGAAAAGTGCCTTTCTGTCAATCGACACTGTGGCTCTATAAGTATTGAATGGGCCAACCGCGCTGCCGGGCAAGCCGGCGCAAGGCGCGGGTCGGGTTAACCGCCACCGGCCGGCCCACGCAGCCCAACATGGCCGCATCTTCTTCATGATCGCCGTAGGCACAGGAAGAGGCAAGATCCAGTCCCTGACTCCTGGCCAGTTCTGTGAGAAGAGCGCGCTTGTTTTTCCCCCGGGGGTGCAGGCCCTCGATCTCGCCGGTGAAAAATCCATCACGTTGGGCCGGCGCCGTGGCAATGAGCCAGTCCGCCTCAAAATGTTCCTTAAGGGGCAGCATTAGAAAAGACAGGGAGCCGGTGAGGAGAACAATTTTTTGTCCCCGGAACTTATGGGCCCGGACACACGCCGCGGCCCCGGAGCGCAGACGGGGCAGAATGCTCTCCTGAAAGCACCGCCGCCCCAGGCTCTCCATCTCAGCCACCGCCAGCCCCGCCAGGTAGGTCTTGTTGTGGTAGCGGTTGGCGGGGTCAGCCGCCAGGCCCACTAAAAACCAGAACGCCCGGGGGGGGCTCAGCCTCCGGGTACGCACCAGATAGCGGAAAAAGAGGCGTTCCGTCCCCCCCTGCACCAGGGTTCCGTCCACATCGAAGATGGCGGCCATGCAGCCCATAAGTCAGAGAGTATGGGTCTGGCGAGAGCCGCTGTCAAAATACAGGCGCCCGTCCATTAATACCGGAAAGCCCCGGATTATACAAAGACCCACGGTCACCCAGACCAGGCCCTGGCAGAGGGGTGTGAGGCTGGCGAGATACCGGGGGTTTTCCAGGACCAGGGCGTGGGTGAGCCAGAGGAAGGCGAAGGTGACTCCTTTGGCCACCCCGTAAAAAGCCCGCATGAAGCGGGAGGCCACCAGAAAACGGCCCCAGGGGGTGTGCATCATGCTGAAGCCCCCTTTCCCCCGGGTTAGGGCCACCCCCCGGATGCCGTCCACCAGGAAGGAGCGCACCAGAAAGATCACCGGCACCCAAAAGGACACCAGATTCAGGCTCATGAAGGCGATCCACAGGACATTTTCCACCGTCCGGTCGAGAGCAATGTCCAGCACCGCGCCCAGGTCAGTGGTTTGCCGGCGCCTGCGGGCCACCACCCCGTCAAGCCAATCCAACAGGAACAAAAGGCCCAGCAGCCCCATTCCCAACATTTGCCAGCGCCAGGTGACGGCATACAACAGGATGCCCAGCACAACCACCAGCAAGGGCAGGCGAACCAGGGTGATGACATTGGCCAGAAGCATGGCGCGGCCTTAACAACGAAATTATTTTCCACCTTACCAGAATGTTCCAGGGTTGCATAGCGTGGCGGGACCAGGAGGTTTTCCCGGGGCTTCCCAGCCGGGGCTTTCTTAGGCCATGCTTTTGTGCTATGGTCATGTCAAGAACCATGCCCAGAGCAACCTGGGTAGAGGGGGACGCCCATGCAGCAGATGAGTCCTAATTCCCTTAAAGCCGGCGATGTGGTGGGGCGGCGCTATGTGGTCCTGCGCCATCTTCGGGATGAACCTTGCGGCAGCATCTGGCTGGCCCAGGACCGGTCTTTAATGGTGGATGTGGGCCTCAAGTTTCTGCCCCGGCAATCGCCCCACTTTGAGGTGGCAAGAGAGGCCCTGCGCCGGGAGGGCGCCCTGGCCTTGAAGCTCCGCCATCCCCATATCCTGCAGGTTATTCACTTCGAGGAGGGGGAGGAGGGTGTCTGTCTGATCCAGGAGCCGTTCCTGGGAGAAAGCCTCCTGGGCCATTTGAACCGCCTGGAGCGCTTCCGTTTGCCCTACGCCCTGGGTCTTCTGGAGCAGGCGGCCCAGGCTTTGGGTGTTGCCCACCGGCACCACGAGGTGCATCAATCCCTGGACCCCTCCAATTTTCTCCTCGAGGAGGACACGGTCAAACTGACCAACTTTGCCTGCCCTCC
>JBAQHL010000281.1:0-8353 GCA_049288295.1 Desulfobaccales bacterium | reverse complement strand
CAGCGGCTGATAAGGCTCATTTCCGGCTCATCCTCGCAGGATAAGGCGCGTCTGAGCATTTCCCCATCCCCGGATTTTAACCGCGGTGATCTGGCCATACCTTTAAAACCCTCATAGCATATTCCTGGAGTTTGAACCCCTGGCCTGTTTCAGCCAGAGGCTGTTGCCATTTTGTTATTTTGTTATTGGTTCTGTGCATTTTCCGTACCATTGCTCATGAGCCTTGGGTTCACCATCGGTATTATGGAATTCCCCCCCCTCTCCCCAACTCTCTTTCCTCGCAAGCTTGTGGAGAGGGAGTATGAGGAATGGTGCGCAAGATGCACCCTACGACTTCTGGCGGCCATGGGCCGCCCTATGGGAACTTTCTCGGAACAGAAAACAGAAAACAGAAAACTTTAACTACTTCCAAAAGTATCTGGCCGCACTGCCCAGTTCGGCTTCAATCTCCAAGAGCCGGTTGTACTTGGCGATGCGCTCGCTGCGGCTGGCCGAGCCGGTTTTGAGCTGGCCGCCGTCCATGGCTACCGCAAAGTCCGCCAGAAAGTCATCTTCCGTTTCCCCCGAGCGGTGGGACATGAAGTACCTCCAGCCGGCCTCCCGGCACATGGTCACCGCCTCAATGGTTTCGGTTACCGAGCCGATCTGGTTCAGCTTGATCAAGGCGGCGTTAGCAGATTTTTCCTGGATGCCCCGGGCAATATATTTGGTGTTGGTGACCAGAAGATCATCGCCGACGACTTCAATTTTGTCGCCGAGACGTTCGGTGAATTTCCGCCAACCCTCCCAGTCGTTTTCCGACAGGGGGTCCTCCCAGGAGACGATGGGATATTTTTTCACCCAATCCTCGGCCAAGGCGATAATGTCGTCAGTGGTTTTCGCGCCGGCCCCGGACTTTTTTAAATCATAAAGCCCGGGTTTGTCGGCAGCAAAGGAACTGGCGGCCGTGTCCAGGGCGATGGCAATGTCTTCTCCCGGCCGGTAGCCGGCTTTTTCAATGGCCTGGATAATGACCTCCATGGCCGCTTCATTACTGGGCAGATTGGGGGCAAAGCCGCCTTCGTCGCCCACTCCGGTGGCCAGATTGCTTTTTTTGAGCAGGCCCTTGAGGACATGGAAGGTTTCCGCTCCGTATCGAAGACCCTCGTGGTAGGAGGGCGCTCCCAGGGGCACCACCATGAACTCCTGAAAATCCACGCTGTTGTCGGCGTGGGCCCCGCCGTTGATGATGTTCATGCAGGGAACCGGCAGACGCCGGCTGCCGGGGCCTCCCAGGTATTGATACAGGGGCAGGCCCGCGGCCTGGGCCGCAGCCTTGGCCACCGCCATGGACACCCCTAGGATGGCGTTGGCGCCCAGGTTGCCCTTGTTGGGGGTGCCGTCCATCTCAAGCATCAGGCGGTCGATGGCACCCTGGCGGTAGACTTCCAGGCCCAAGAGCGCCGGGGCGATTTTCTCCTGGACATTGGCCACGGCCTTGAGCACACCTTTGCCGCCATAGCGTTTGGGGTCGCCGTCCCGGAGTTCTATAGCTTCGTTTTCACCGGTGCTGGCCCCGGAGGGCACCGAGGCCTTGCTCTCAATGCCGTTATCCAGGGTGACCATGACGCGCACGGTGGGATTCCCCCGGGAATCAAGAATTTCCAAAGCCTTAACTGCGGTTATTTTGGGGGCCATGAGGCAATCTCCTTAGACAAGTTTGATGGTGTATGAACCGCCCGCTTGGGAGGCTCTATGGAAAGCAGGTGAATTTCCCATAGCATCTTTCCCGGAATTTTTCAATGGAGATGCTTGATATTAAACTCTTACCCAATGAGCTTCTTGCAAAACTCGTTTTTTGTCATCCTGAGCGAAGCGAAGGATATAGATTCTTCAGTCGCTTCGCTCCCTCAGAATGACAATTCTTTTTTGGAAGGACAATTTTGCAAGAGGCTCCAATGACACCAATTTCGTAATGAACTGCATCAAATCTGGGCGGACCCGTGTGTTCGCCCGTCAAAGCGGGCCGACACCTGGGCCGGCCCCTACGAATGTTTCCTTTCAAGCAACCCTCCAGGCGAATTGATTAGATAACCTGTTGGAATCATATTTAAAATATCTTTTTATCCTGCGCTGACCGGCCCTTTGCGCCTGACCCTGCTGCAGAAAGGGCGGAATATCCGGAACGGCTTGCCGCATGGTACCGCCAGGGTGAGGCTTTCTTCCGCAAGCCTGCCGCTTATGGCGAAAAAAATTGCGGTTTGTGCCGGTTGGGTGCCGCCTGGAATCCGCCGACAAACGGGACAGCACTGCCAAGTATTCAAGCAATATCAAGAATATATCTTTTGAGAGACATTTCCTGTTCCGCAACAATTTCATTTTGCCGGTCTCCGGGTTCCTGGGGGAGATGACGGGCAATGCTACCCGACATGGGAGTCCACAATAGCAGAAACGTCACAGTGTGCCAGCACAGGTGGAACAGGAGGCGCTCTGAAGTCTTTCGGGTTCATTTATTTTTAACAATCTGATGATTCTTAGAAATACCCCCAGCTCCCAGTAGTGTCCGGTAGGGTTTTGGCTGGTATCATTTTTTCTAAAAAGAGGATGTAGCCTCGAGGGTCAAGCCTCGCGCCAGCACAGGCGGGACGCCTGTGCCACCAGGACTTTCCTTTATTGTGGGAGTGATCTGGTCATAGGCGCTGTTATTTCAGGATAAGGAGTTCATGATCTTGAAACTCCCTCCCCCTCGATGAGGAAGGGGTGGGGATGGCATTTATCCTGCAGGGCTAGGGTTTGCCGTGCCCAAGCGCAGGCTAAATATTCATGGCCCGATTTTTGGGCCCGCCGCGAAAATGAAAATCTGCTATAGGGGCGACACAGGCGTCGCCCGGACCTGAGTTTTCACGGTAAGGCCTGCGGTTACCTTAATAATTCGGCGGGCAGGGCCCGCCCTACATTTCAACTTTGGAGAAGGGGGGGGATTTTTAGCCAGTTATACCGATTGCCAGAAGTTTTTTCTTGCCCCCCCTCACCCTAACCCTCTCCCCCCGTTGGGGGGAGAGGGGATAAGAGGAAGAAACCTTGGGCAACGGCTACAACGCGGCGGTATGGTGACGAATAGAGGAATTGCTTGCCATCTTGATAGCTTGTGACTATGATGAAACAAGGTTCGCGACAACCAAAATCAAGCTCATGTCCAACTGAAGCGGTGAGCAAGATGAGCATGGGCCCTCCTGATTTCAGAGATTTGCCCGAAGGGGACGGGGTTCTCATCCTTTCTCCGGAGGGGACCGTCCTGTCGGCCACCCTCCAGGCCGAACGCCTGCTCCGGCGGCGGCTGGAGCCCGGCCAGGTTCTCCCTCTCAACGGGATTTTCGCGCCCGACCAGCTCTCCCAGGCGGAGGCGGCCATTCAGGAAGCCCTCAAGGCCGGGACCCTGCACTCCAATCTTTTGGCCCGGATTCACCTGGAAACCGACCAGGTCCTGTTCCTGAAGTATTCGGTGGCCCCCCTCTACAGCCCGGACCGCCAGATTACCGGCGTCGTGCTCACCTTCCACGGCGACACCCCGACCCGGGCCTGGCCGGCCTGGTCGAATTCCGGCCTGGGGGTGGAGCCGGACGCAGTTTTTGAGCACCTGGACCGGGGGGTTTTTGTGGTCAACGACCGCTGGCGCATCACCGCCTTCAACCGGCGGGCCCAGGAGATCACGGGCTTTAGCCAACAGGAGGCGGTGGGGCGCTTCTGCTGGGAAGTCTTTCAGACGGACCGCTGCAAACGGGGCTGCTTCCTGCGGGCCACCCTGGAGGACGGGGCCACCCGCCGGGACCAGAGTGTGCGCATCCAGACCAAGGCCGGCGAGCACCTGGACCTTTTGGTGAGCACCGCGCCCATCAAAAACAAGCGGGAGGCCATCGTCGGGGGGGTGGAAACCTTCCAGTCCCTGGGGTTCGCCCTTGTGGAGGAGGAAGAAACTCCCACCATCCCTGAGAAGGTGGAAGTCATAGGTCAGAGCGCCGCCTTAAAACGCCTCCTGGACATGGTGCCGGATGTGGCCGCGTCGGAGGCCAGCGTGGTCCTGGAAGGGGAGTCGGGGACGGGGAAAGACCTGTTCGCCCAGGCCATCCACCTGAAAAGCCCCCGGGCCCGAGGCCCTTTTGTGGCCTTCAATTGTTCGGCCCTGGTGGAAACCCTCATTGAATCTGAGCTTTTCGGCCATGTCAAAGGCGCGTTCACCGGCGCGGTGAGCCACAAGGTGGGCCGCTTCGAAATGGCCCAGGGTGGAACGCTTTTTCTGGACGAGATCGGGGACCTAAAGCCCGAACTCCAGGCCAAACTCCTCCGGGTCCTGGAAACCAGGGTCTTTGAGCGGGTGGGCGGCAACCGCCCCATCCCCCTGGAGGCCCGGGTCATCGCGGCCACCAGCCGCAACCTGGCCCAGGAGGTGCGCCGGGGCCGCTTCCGCATGGACCTCCTCTACCGCCTGCGCACCGTGCCCTTTTACCTGCCCCCTTTAAGGGAGCGCCGGGAGGACATTCCCCTCCTGGTCAACCACTGCCTGGCCCGCCTCAACCGGACCTGCCGCAAAAACGTCAGGGGGGTGGACCCCAAAGTCATGGCCTTGTTGCAGCACTACTCCTGGCCGGGCAATGTCCGGGAACTGGAGCGCGTTCTGGAACATGCCTTTGTGTTCGTCAAGGGCGCGGTCATTAGCCGGGAACATCTTCCTGAACTCAAATCCCCCCTGGCGCGGCCTGCCGCGCTCATGGCCGGTTTTGACAAGCAGCCCGCGGCCAGCGAAATTCTCTCCATCCAGAAGGCCTTGAAGAAAGCCCGGGGCAAACGGGAGGAGGCGGCGCGCCTTTTGGGCATCAGCCGCAGTTCCCTGTGGCGCAAGATGAAGGATTACGGTCTGTTGTAGGGTCCGGCCCGGGTGCAGTTCAAGTTAAGACCTCTGTGAAGTGCCTGATTAAATGCCCGAATAACTCACGCCAAGGCGCAAAGACGCAAAGATAAATTCCTTGTTTCAATCGTTTTTATTCGTTTCAAAATTGTTTCAAATTAATAATATTAACAAAATGAATTAGTTAGCACTATTGTTTGTTTTAGCGGCACATTCACTTTTTCTGGGCAATGTAAATTTAACTAATAATTTTTGCTAGTTATATCCATGGCATGAACCTTGCTTGATTAATCCTGTAAAAGGGTGCAAGGGAGGTTCCTCATGGACGGCAAAAAGACCAAAAAACCCACTATCGACTCCCTGCTGGAAAAGTATCCCCGTCATCCCCAACACCTCATCAGTTTGCTGCAAGACGTGCAGGCCGCGTTCAACTACATTTCCCCGGACAACCTCAACCTGATCTGCGACTACGTGGGGGTGCCCATCACCCAGGCCTGGTCGGTGGCCACCTTTTTCAAGTCCTTCAGCCTGGAGCCCCGGGGGGAGCATGAAATCAAAGTCTGTCTGGGCACCGTCTGCCACTTGCGAGGGGGAGAACGCCTAGTGGAAAGCTGTGAACGGGACCTCAAGGTCAAACGGGGCGGGAGTACGGCAGACCTGCGTTTCAGCCTGGACACCGTGAATTGCCTGGGGGCCTGCGCCCTGGCGCCGGTGGTGGTGGTGGACGACGATTATGTGCCCAACACAACGCATCCCAAGCTGAGCAAGCTGCTCAAAAAGCTAGAATAGGGTGAGGACAGACTCATGGCCAAAACAAGCACTGCTCCCAAGTTTGATGATTTCAGGTTGACGTCGGCGGCGGACCTGGCTGCTTACCGGGACAGCATTGTGTCAGCTCAGGACCCCAACCAAACCGTGGTCATCGTCTGCCACGGCACCGGTTGCATCGCCAACGGCAGCCTGAAGGTGGCCGACGCCCTGAGGAAAAACATCGGCGCCGTTGGTCTCCGGGTAAAGGTGGCGCCACTCTTCAAGGCCACCGGCTGTCATGGCTTTTGTTCCCGAGGCCCCCTGGTGATTATCCAGCCCTCGGGGTTGTTTTACCAGTGTGTCAAGCCGGGAGACGCCGAGGAGATTGTCAATACTACCCTGATAGAGGGGAAAACGGTGGACCGCCTCCTGTATCACGACCCCCACACCGGGGAGGCCATTCCTCATGACCGTGATATCCCCTTTTACAAGCATCAGCAGCGCATAATCCTCAAGAACATCGGCAAAATCGATCCCAATGACATTCGGGACACCATTGCCGCCGGGGGATACCAATCCCTGGCCCTGGCCCTCACCGCCATGACGCCGGAAAAAATTATCGACGCAGTGGAAACCTCAGGGCTCAGAGGCCGGGGAGGCGGGGGGTTTCCCGCTGGCCGCAAGTGGCGGGTGGCCGCAGCCTATGCTAAAGAAAATCCCGGACCGGTTTATGTGGTGGGCAATGGCGATGAAGGGGACCCCGGGGCCTTCATGGACCGAACCCTCATGGAGGGCGATCCCCATGCAATTCTGGAGGGCATGATCATCGGGGGCTTCGCCTTGGGGGCCAACGAAGGCCATATCTACGTGCGTATCGAATACCCCATGGCGGTGCGGAACCTGGGTATGGCCATCGACCAGGCCAGGGCCCTGGGATTGCTAGGAAACAATATCCTGGGGTCAGGGTTTAACTTTGACATGTTCATCAATCGAGGGGCGGGGGCCTTTGTCTGCGGAGAAGAAACAGCCCTGCTGGCCTCCATCGAAGGAAGGGTAGGGGAACCTGTCATTCGCCCGCCCTATCCGGCCGAAGAAGGTTTATGGGGCCGACCCACCATCATCAACAACGTAGAAACCTGGGCTAACGTGCCCCACATTATCGAGAAGGGCGCCGGCTGGTATGCCGGTTTGGGGGTGCCCCACAGCACCGGCACCAAGGTTTTCTCCCTGGTGGGAAAAGTGCGGAACACCGGACTGGTGGAAGTGCCCATGGGCATTACTCTCGGCCGTATTGTCGAGGAGATCGGCGGCGGCGTCCCAGGTCAAGAGAGATTCAAGGCGGTACAGACGGGTGGCCCCTCGGGAGGCCTCATTCCCTATGAGTTGAAAGAAATGCCTCCGGAGGAGTTGAAGCTGGCCAGGCTGGGCTTGAAATCCCGCGGCTCCCTGCCGGCTGAACTCAAGGAACTGCCGGTGGATTTCGACTCTCTGCTCCAGGCTGGCTCCATCATGGGTTCCGGGGGCATGATCGTCATGGACGACCACGACTGCGTGGTGGATGTGGCCCGGTACTTTTTACGCTTCCTGGAGGAGGAATCCTGCGGGAAATGCCTGCCGTGCCGGCTTGGCCTCAAGGGCATGCTGGAATTCCTGGACCGCTTCGCCCGGGGCCAGGGCTCTCCCGGGGACATTGATGAACTAGCGAGTCTTGCTCAGGCCGTCCTGGATGGGTCCCTGTGCGGTTTGGGAGGCACTGCCCCTAACCCGGTATTGACCAGCATTCGCTATTTCCGGGACGAGTATTTATCCCACATCGTCGACCGCAAATGCCCGGCGGGGGTGTGCCGGGACCTGATTACCTTCAGCATTGACCCTGAAGCCTGCAACGGCTGCGGTTTGTGCGCCAAAAACTGCCCCCAGGTGTGCATTGCCGGGAAGAAAAAGAAGGTCCATGCCATCGACAACGCTGCCTGTATCCGCTGCGGGGTCTGCCGGGATGTTTGTCCGGTGGACGCCGTGCTGGTGGCCTGAGGAGGTATGCAGATGAATGGGAAAAAAAAGAAGAAGGACGGCCTCATCACCTTTACGATAAACGGCAAGCCAGTTAAAGCCCAAGCGGGATGGACCATCCTGGAGACAGCCCGGCATCACCGCATTTTCATACCCACCCTGTGTTTCCACCCGGCGGTCTATCCCTGGGGCAGTTGCCGCCTGTGCGTGGTGGAAACTCGCTTTGGACACTTGGAGCGGGTGGTTGTCTCCTGTGTCAACAAGCCCATTGAAGGGCTGGAAGTTCTCACCGATTCGGAGCGGGTGCAGAACGTGCGGCGCTGGGTCCTGGAGATGCTCCTGGCCGAGTGCCCGGCCTCACGGGAAATTAAGGAGTTGGCCGCAAAATACGGGGTCACCTCCACCAGGTTTGCCATCACCCATCCTGATGAGGAATGTCTCAAGTGCGGGCTGTGTGTGGCAGTGTGTAATGAAGTGGTGGGGGTCAAAGCCCTTACCTTTGGTTCACGGGGGGTGAAAAAGCAGCTCGAAACCCCGTACCGGGTTCCCAACAACGTCTGCATCGGCTGCGGCTGCTGTGTTTCCGTCTGTCCCACCGGGGCCTTGCAGGCCCGGCTGGACACCGTGCGGGGTGACATTTCCCGGCGCACCGGCCGTGGCTTTGCCCACTGAGGGAGGTGAGTTATGAAGCGAGGACAAGCCCTCCAAGAG
>JBAQHL010000280.1:0-2213 GCA_049288295.1 Desulfobaccales bacterium | reverse complement strand
ACGGCCAGGGAGACCGCCAGGGCGAAGAAGTTCGTCTGGGCCAGATGTTGGAGGTCGTGGATAAAGCGGCCCACCGGGCCGTGCCCCCCTTTGGGCACACCCAGCATGCCCCCGATCTCCATGAGGGAAACCTGGACGCCCACTCCGGTGAGGAAACCCACCAGCACGGTGCGGGACAAAAAGTCAGCCAGGAAGCTCAACCCGACAAGCCGGGCGATGAGGAGAAATGCGGCCGCCATAATGGCCAGAAGACCGCAAAGTCCCATATATTCCGGGGAGCCGGAGGCGGCCAGGCCCGCCAGACCCGCGGCCAGGATAGCGGCGGTGGCCGAGTCGGCGCCCACCACCAGGCGCCTTGAGGAGCCGAACACCGCAAAGATGGACATGGGCAGGAGGATGGCGTAAAGACCGGTGATCACCGGGGTGCCGGCGATTTTGGTGTAGCCCAGGGCCTGGGGGATGTTGAGGGCCGCCAGGGTGATGCCCGCCATGATGTCCGCGGGGATGCGCCCCGGGTCCAGGGGCAAAATACCCTGGAAGAGGGGGAGGCGAAAACCCTTGCCCTTAGCTTGAGGGGCTGCCATGGCTGCTCCTGAGGTCGGCTCTGGTGCGGGCTTAAGTTTTGAGGTGGAACACCTTCCCGGTGCAGCGTCCTGAACAAGGTATATGATTATAGCATTGCGCTAAAATTTCCTCAGACTTTATCAGGCTCGGACAATGAAAAATTCACAAAACTGCTCCGAAAAGTTCTTATATGGCGGCCCATGGCCGCCACAACTGGCTGAGGCGTGCACGGCACGCCCTATGACCTCGCAATTGAGGGCTGTGCTAAACTTTTCATAATTTATGGGTGGGCAAAATGCCCATGAGGAAATGTCTTGAAAAGTTCCTCATGGGTGGCATAGGCTTTCCAGCCGGTGCGGATCATCGAGGTGGGCACGGAGGACCGCCCGCCTGCTGCTTTCCATTGCCGAGTACTATTTTCCCTGAGGGAAAGGTGATCTGCAAGCTTTGGTTTTCCCTCATTAAAGCCACTTCCTGGGAATAGTGTGGTATCCTCTGTAAATGGGGCATTATTCATGACTACGATTAAAGATCCAACCACGGCTCCACCTTTTTTTGAGGGCATGGAGCTTGAACTTGCCGTCGAAAAGCTGGCTTTTGGCGGCAAAGCCCTGGGCCGGGTGGGTGGGTTCGTGGTTTTTGTGGATCACGGCCTCCCCGGGCAAACGCTGCGGGCGAAAATTACCCGGAAAAAGGCGCAATTCGCCGAGGCCAGGGTAATTGAGCTCCTGAGCCAGTCCCCCGCCTACGAGCCGCCCTTTTGCCCCCATTTCGGCCTGTGCGGCGGCTGCCAATGGCAGGATCTGGCCTATGAGGAGCAGCTGCACTGGAAGGGGGTCCACGTCCAGGAGTGCCTGAAGCATCTGGCAGGACTGGGGCCCAGGATTATCCAACCGGCGGTAGCCTCTCCCCATCAGCGCCACTATCGCAACAAAATGGAGTTCAGCTTTGCCCCCGGGGCCTGGGTGGAACCGCAAGAGGCCGCGGCCCAGGGCTCCCCCGGCAACGGCTGCGCCCTGGGGCTGCATGTCGGCCATGACCCGAGCCGCATCTTCAACCTGGAGCACTGCTTCTTGCAATCGGCCCAGTCACCGGCCATTGTGCAGGAGGTGCGCCGCTGGTGCGAGGCCAGCCGCCTGCCCGCCTATAACCCGAAGACCCGGCAGGGCTTCTGGCGCTTTCTGGTCGTGCGGGAAGGGAAGCGCACCTCTGAGACCCTGGTGCACATCATCACCACGGCCCAGGGTGATAAGAATGCGGTGGATAAATTGGCGGGCCACCTGCAAAGCCGCTTTCCGGGCATCACCACCCTGGTTCATTCCCAGAGCCGGAAAAAAGCCCAGGTAGCCACCGGCGAGGTGAGCCGCACCTTGTTCGGGCCGGGGTATATTGAAGAAAAGCTGGGTCAGTTGCGCTTTCAGATCTCGGCGCAGTCCTTTTTCCAACCCAACACCCTGGCCGCCGAGGGTCTCTATGCCGCCATCAGTGGCCTGGCTGAGCTCACCGGTCAGGAAACCGTTTGGGACCTTTATTGCGGGGCCGGAGGCATCGGCCTGTCAGTAGCCGCCCAGGTGCGCCGGGTGGTGGGGTTTGAACTCATGGCCGCGGCCCTCGCTGATGCCGTCACCAATTGCCGCCTTAACGGCATT
>JBAQHL010000279.1:0-2303 GCA_049288295.1 Desulfobaccales bacterium | reverse complement strand
CGGAAGTGGACGGCTTGATTCAGCTCATCAGGGATCTTCAAGCGGAATTTTCCCTCACCATTCTCCTCATCGAGCACCAGATGCGGGTGGTGTCGAACCTGTGCCAGCGGGTCTCGGTGCTGGATTTTGGCCTCACCATCGCCGAAGGTCCGCCTCGGGAGATCCAGCATCATCCCAAGGTCCTGGAGGCCTATCTGGGGAAGGAGGAGACCCTGGAGCCTGAGAGCGAAGAATAAAGGATATGTCGGTGCAGGGGCGGGGCAGTCCTCGCCCTTACAGATCTAGGGTGGCCCGTGGTTGCCATGACTGCCTTGATAAGTTCCTTCAGGGGTGGCACAGGCTTTCCAGCCTGTGCGGATAATCAAGGCGGGGAAGGACGCCCGCCCTACCGACCGTTTTATGATTTTCGGGTAAGTGAAAGCCTCATGAGTTAGTGCTTTGGAACCAGGAAAAAGTCCCTGAATTCCCCCCTTTTCTAAAGGGGGGTTAGGGGGGATTTGTATGTTTGAATTGATAGTTAGCCATTAAATTAACGGAGCCGCAATAAAAACCAGGTAAATTGGCATTAACATGAACCTTGAACCTCTCCTCACGGTGGACGACCTCTGGGTCTCCTACGACCGCATCAACGCGGTGCGGGGGGTGTCCTTTGTGGTGGGTCGGGGTGAAATCGTCACCCTCATCGGCGCCAACGGCGCGGGCAAATCCTCCATCCTCGGGGCCATCTCGGGTCTCCTGCCGGTGAACCGGGGGAGCCTGACCATGGCGGGAGAGGACCTTTTGAGCCTCCCTCCCCACCGGCGCACCGGAAAAGGCCTGGCCCACGTCCCCGAGGGCCGCATGATATTCGGCAACCTCACCGTGGAGGAAAACCTGCGCCTGGCCGCCTACGCCCGCCGGGACCGGGAAGTGGAGCAGGACCTGGAAAAGATCTGGGATCTCTTCCCCAGGTTGGGGGAGCGCCGGCGCCAGTGGGGCAACACCCTCTCCGGCGGTGAGCAGCAGATGCTGGCCGTGGGCCGGGCCCTCATGAGCCGGGCCCACCTGCTGCTTCTCGATGAACCCTCCATGGGCCTCGCCCCCATGCTGGTGCGGGAAATTTTCCGGGTCATCCGCCGGCTCAACGATGCCGGGGCCACCATCCTCCTGGTGGAGCAAAATGCCCGCCTGGCCCTGGAGGTGGCCCACCGGGCTTATATCCTGGAGACCGGGGAAGTGGTTCTCTCCGGGGCCTCCCAGGAACTTCGCCACCACCCCCAGGTCCTGGAGGCTTATCTGGGGGGCGGCTGAACCCATCTATCCCCCCAGCCAATCACCCCACCGGTTGCCACATCTGAAAATCAGGTATAATATTAAATTAAAAAGAATTTTCTAAGGGTTTCCATGCAATTTATGCAACCTGGCTCATAACAACTTTTCAGTTGAATAACTTTAGGAGGACGGTTTTTCATGGGAAAATGTGAACACGAGGGCGACCCCAAAGCTTGCGCCAGCTGTGATGTTGCCCAGGAGCAGCAAAAGTCGGACGAAGAAAAAGCCCTGTGCCGCACCCTGGCGCAGATTCGCCACAAGATCCTGGTGATGAGCGGCAAGGGTGGGGTGGGCAAAAGCAGCGTCGCCGTGAGTTTGGCCCTGTCCCTGGCCCGGGCCGGCCATAAGGTGGGCCTCATGGACGTGGACATCCATGGGCCCAATGTCCTGCGCATGCTGGGGTTAAAAGAGCCCTTTGACCTGACCAGCGCCCAGTTCAAGGTGCCCCCGGAACTTTTTCATAATTTGAAGGTCATCTCCATCGAAGCAGTCATGCGGGACCGGGAAATCGCCATCATTTGGCGGGGGCCACTTAAGCACCAGCTTATCCGGCAATTCCTCACCGAGATCCAGTGGGGTTTCCTGGATTACCTGGTCATCGACGCCCCGCCGGGCACCGGGGATGAGCCCATGAGCGTGGCCCAGACCATTCCGGAAGCGAAAGCCATCATCGTCACCACCCCCCAGGAGATTTCCCTGGCCGACGTGCGCAAATCCATCAATTTCTGCCAGAAGATCAACCTGAGCATTTTGGGCCTGGTGGAAAACATGAGCGGCTACCACTGCCCCCACTGCGGCAAGGATCTGCCCCTGTTCCGCAAGGGCGGCGGGGAGAAGACCGCCCAGGCCTCCAACATCCCCTTCCTGGCTTCCCTGCCCTTTGATCCCCAGGTGGTGGAGGCCGCGGACCAGGGCCAGCTTACCGACCTCGATGCAGAAAAGAGCCCCTTCTTTGAGGCCCTGCGGCCCATGGTGAATTACCTCATCAAAGT
>JBAQHL010000278.1:0-3072 GCA_049288295.1 Desulfobaccales bacterium | reverse complement strand
GTAAACCATAGGGTACCATACCACCCAGAAATAATACTTCATGATATTCTTTTCATATTTTCGATCAACGACAAAACTTACCATGAAGGCAAGCAAGCAGGCCAAGCATAATACGGTCCCGTACCATTGCGGATACAAGGGATTTACCAGCATTGGCACGGCTTGTCCGAATGCATTGACCAGGGGAAGGTGGGAGGCGATCAGGTGGTGACTGCATGTGAGTTTCACCAGCCCCAGGATGAGCCAGGCCAGGGCGCTTCCGCTCAGAGCTAAAGCCCAGATTACTCCCAGCGAATACTCCACATAAATGGGCCAAATCCTCCGGTATTTGAAATCGGTCCAGATGCCCGCATGTTTTAATAATACCTCTAACCCTCCTTGCGCCCAGCGTACCCGCTGTCGCCATAACCCTTCCAGGGTTTCGGGAACCAAAACCCAGCACAAGGCCCGGGGCTCGAATCGCACGTCCCAGAATTGTCTCTGTAATTTCCAAGTGATATCAATATCTTCCGTAACCGTATCCAAGTCGAACAGTCCGCAGTTCAAGATGGCACTTTTCCGGTAGGCCGCAATTACCCCGGACACGGTCAGCAGCTTCCCGACAATTCGCTGGGTTCTCTTGATCAACCCGATGATGCTGGAGTACTCTCCTGTTTGAATTTTTCCCAGCAAAGCGGTGCGATTCCATACCCTGGGATTGCCGGTGATGGCGCCTACCCTGGGATAGGATAATAAATGGAATGCAAACCACTGGATGGCGTCCTTGTCCAGCATGCAGTCGGCGTCAATAGTCACCAGAAAATGCCCCTTGCTTGCCAGTATCCCCATATTTAGTGCATTGGCCTTCCCTCTATTTTCTTTCAAATGCATTACTCGCAACCAAGGTTGATTTGCCATAACTAGATTATCAATGATATCTCCTGTCTTGTCAGTGCTGGCATCATCCACTACTATAACTTCAAAATTTGGATAGGTGAGTCTCTGAAGATTGTTTAAGATCATTCCAATAATAGCTTCCTCGTTATGTGCCGGGATTATGATGGAAAAAAGTGGATACGAATCCAGCTTAACCGTCTGGTCATGTTCTCGCCGGATGCTAAATAATAACCCCCCGATCATCCACACGAAACTCATGTAGAGAGGGTACAAAAATATGAAATATGCTATAAATTCGAAGAATCCCATGGTCTCATGCTGAACGAGGTTCCGAAGTCATTGGTACCCTTATTTGATAGGTGTTGGAAAACTCGAAGCTGATTCCGGCGTGAACTCGCGGCCGGAGATGATGCTGCCGACAATCTCCTTTCTCGGCAGGTCTTCGATGGCTCCGTCCGGGTAATACGCCACATGCCGGGCTCCCAGGGCCAGCAGGTAGGCTAGTTGATCCTTCAGGGTCTGCGCTGGAATCCACTTGTTCCCAGACCAATCGAAGGCCTGCACCTTGAAGATCACTTTATCAGTGCCGCCCAAACCTTTTACCCTGTTAACCAGCTCCCCCAGCCATTTATTGACCTTCCTGCTACCGCCGATCTTCTCCATCTGGGGGTAGGCCATAATGACCGCATAGTCATAATCCCGCAAATAGGCTTCCAGGTTCTGGGCAAACCATGCTTCGGCGGCCGGGTTGGTAACCGCTTCGCTGTAAATGTTTCTGGCGATCTTGGCGGTGGGCCGATAGGTGTGAATCGTCTGGACCAATTCGCCAATGAAGCGGTTCAGGGTCTCTGTTTTTAACTGGGTCCATTTGCCTTTGATGTCAGGGGCTTGCACCACGGCCGGGGTTAGTTCGGCGCCAAACGCCTGGTGAAACGCGGCCTCCGCTTGGGGGTGAAAGTCTTCCTTGTCGGTGAGGAAGGCGTCGTCCTGAAACAAAACGCCGTTGAAATTCACGTGGGCGGCCAGATCCCGATATATCCTGCGGATGACTGCCAGGCTCCGGGGATCAAAAGGCGACAACCGTTGGTAGGAATCAGTGGTTTTAACGATATGTCCGCTCTCGAATTTCCGCACCAACAACTCGTCATTTATGGGTTTATCTTTCAGCGCAAAGCTTAGGGCCGGCATCCAGACATATACATTCATACCCCGGGATTGGAGGCGATTGACCGCATGGCTCAGAAAGTCCATCTTGACCGGCAGAACCCCGTTGCCAAAATAGAGGGAGTTCACGGTACCAGCCCCGTCAAGGTCACAGAATCCCTGGATAAATACTGTATTTACCCCTAATTCCACTAGCCTGTCGATACACCTTCCCAGGTTTCGGTTGCTCGCTTCATATGAACCGGGCTCTATAACTTTATCCAGGTCCACCTGGACTCCCCGAATGTAAGTCTTGGGTTTCAAGGCGCATTGCAGGTCTTCCTTGAATTCTGGGACCCAGTGGAGCAGGGGGGCCGCATAGTAGCGGCTGACTCGGTCAAGATGCCTGATGTCCGCCAACCCCGTATCCAGGGTGAGGCACACCCGGAACCCCAGTTTCCGGGCTTCCTCGATGCCCAACTGATTATAGGCCCCATAGGGCCAGGTGAGGACCTCGGGTTTTGTGCCCAGTTTCTGTTCCAGGATGGCCTGGCTCTTAGCCAGGTCGGTTTGTATCCTCTGCCGGAAATGCTCGTCCGTTTCATAGGCTTGCGTTTTGGGATCATAGATAAAGGTAAACGAAGCCGGCTCAATGTTTCCTTGTGGGTTCGCATTGACCAAAGTATGAAGATGATCCGAGTGAGAGGCAATGGTTACCAGACCCGAGTGGGCCACCTCTCTTAGCTGATCCCAGGTCATAAGCTGTTTCTTGCCATAGATGCCGGGAGGGGGTTTCTCGATCCAGGAAGTCACCACGGACAGGACCGCGGGGTAGTTGAAAAGCTTAAGGGCAGGAAAGACAACCCGGTAAAAGCTGGTATAAGCATCGTCGAAAGTCAGCAGGATCGCTTTCTCTGGCAGGGGCTTCTTACCGCTGGCGGCCTCCAGGAGATCCCGGATGCTTATGGGGCGATACCCGTTCGCCTTAAAAAAATCCAACTGCTTGATAAACTCGTCCACCGCAACATCATCTTTCTCCCTCACATTGGAAGT
>JBAQHL010000277.1:0-15023 GCA_049288295.1 Desulfobaccales bacterium | reverse complement strand
TTCCGGAACTCGCCCCGCCCCACGAATCGTTCTGCCAGCCCTGCCTGGCAGCGGAAGGTGGCCTCATGGAGCTGATCCAGCTTTTTTTCCATGCGCACCAGCATCCGCCAGAACAGAAAGCCGCTGAGGCTTGCAAAGACCCCCAGGAGGGCCAGGAGCGCACCCAGGTGTTCTGCCAGGTCTTTGTACTGCATATCATTCGCTGGTTCTGGAGACCCCGGCCCGCAGCGCCGCCAGACCCATGGAGCCGCCCAGGCTCAACAGGATCTCGAACTGCTCCTGCTGCAGCCACCCCATCCCCCGGGCAAAGGCTCCCACCGCCATAATGGCCGCAATAATGTACGTTTTCTTGCCGTTGAGCATCGCTTCCCTCCCTCTCCCGCTCTTTGATTAAAAGAAGTAGGTCGCCGTCAGGATGCCGTCCGTATCTCCGGACCGGATGGCCCGAAACTGGTTCACCGCCTGGGCCCCGATCAGCAGAAAGGAGTCGCCGCTGACCATGCTGTGCCCGCTGCTGCTGGTGGGCGGACCCAACCCGTCAATGCGGAAGCGAATGTTGCCTCCCTCCAGCGAAAGCAAGGCTGCCTGGGCCGTCATCCCGTTATATGTGCCTGATGTCGGCTTGATCTTGCCCCGGGCGAAGTATGTGGAAGTGTCACTCACCGTGAGAACCTCGTAGTTCCCCGGGACGCTGTTGTTTGTCTGGATGACCAGACCTCCGAACCAACTCATGTCCGCTCCTTGTGGGGTAAGGGGCGCTCTGCTGGCCGCCCCCCCTTTCCTTAGACCTAAGCCAGCTCAGGCACCACCAAAAGGTCAGCCGACCCTTGCCAGATGTTGGACTTGGAGCCTCCCGCCGAGCTGGAACCGATGACGAATTGGGCGTGCAGGATCTCCCGGGCCCTCCCTTCCAGGGCCGGCGGCACGATGAGCAAAGTCGGCCTGATCCCCAGGGACACTCCCTCGGAGCTGGTCAGTCCCATCATGGCGGTCCGGGCCGCAGCGTAGTTGGTGGTATTCAGTTCCTGGCTGGAGCAGTACACCAGTTGCCACAGGCCATAGGCCGCAGCTCCCCGGTAATCCACCCCGTACCGGAACTTCTTGTGGAGAAAGACGTGTTCGTCATCCGGGCGGTCCATGCGCACCAGCTGCACCCCCCGCCGCATCTGGAAGATAAACGGCTTGATGGCCCGGGTATTGTCGATGAGATACCACGGGGTGTTGCCGCCGCTGTCAAAATTGGACGCCGTGCCGCTTCCCAACGGATGATCGCTGTCAAAGAAATACTGCCCGTCATAGCACAATGAGGAGGTGCCGTTTTTCAGCAAATTGGCGATGAGCCTTTCCGGATGCCGTTTGGCTTCCTCGGCCATGGCGGCAATGATGGGGTTGTAAAGCCCCAACTGCTCATCCTCCACATCGTTGCGCTCAATCTCAATGGTGGCTTCGTAGTCTTTGGTCTCCACCTGGAAGGCCTTGGGCTCCAGGGAGCTGATCTGCCGGTCCCCGATCCATTCCCGCACCGTGGGGAAATCCAGGAGAAACTTGTAGTCCATGATCCTGGTGTTGGCCGGCACTTTCATGGCCACTTGCTCAAACCAGGTTTCCCGCTCCTGGTAGGCATTGTTGAACACCGCACTGAAGGCCGTATAAACCCTGGCCAGGGCGTCTGCGTTGATAATCATTCCTCAGTCCTCCTTGGTTAGGCGGTAATGTCGATCCAGCCCTTGGTGTCGGCCACGTACTTCACCAGCAGTCCCAGCCTGATGTCGTTAACCGGGCCGGAGGCATCGTCAAAGGTGTGGTCATCAACCACATACATGGCGGTCCCCACCATGGCCTGGGAAATGCTGGCCGCGTCAAACTCAAAAACTCCCGTCCTTCTCAGACGCACCTTCTTGGCCCCATTGGCCCCGCCCGTGTTGTCCGCCTGCTCCAGGGCCACCCCCACGAACTTCAGCCCGGCTGTATCTGCAGCCGGGATGGCGTATCCGCCGGCGTTGGCGCACACCAGGCTTCCGGAGTAGATTTTTGCGTTGGCTGCCACCGGGAACTCAATCTCAATACCGTCCCGGTAAGGCGTGGCCCGATCCTTGGTTAATGCTGCCATCTCGTATCACCTCCGCTTACTTGGCCTGGGCCAACTTGGCCTTGGCCTGTGAATATGCTTCCGGGGTAAGGTTCATGGTCCGGCACACCGCCATCTCCTCCGGGGTCAAACCTTGATCTCCCCGGCCTCTCTCCTCCCCCAGGTTCAGCCGATCGCCCACCGGAACCACCCGGGGGGCCTTGTCCACGTATTGCTTGAAGCTCTCCGGCTCCAGGCGGCAGTAGGACAAAGCCCACTCCTTCTGGGCCGGAGTTATCTTCCCGGCCAAAATGGCATCCTTCACCGCCCGGGCCGTGGTTTCCTCACTTATCTGGGACTTGAGGGCCGCCAGTTCCTCCTTCAGAGCCTCATTTGGAGCTCCCCCGGCCTTCAGGGCCTCCACCGCCTCTTTCAGATCCAGGGCCGTGGCTTCCGCCGGCAAACCCAAGTCCTGGGCCAGATCCCGGAAAAGCTCCGCCGACTTTTGCCACATCTCCCCGGCCGGAGCCTCGGCTTCCAGGCCCAACCTGGCTTTGAGCTCCTCGGCCCATCGCCTCCCTTCCTGGCAGGCCTCCCCACCGGCGGCCTCCTGGGAGACCCCTTCCCGGGGCTTTTCCCCCATCAGGGCTTCCCCGCCCCATTTGGCCACCAGCGGGCTCAGTCCCTGGATGGCCGGCACGTTGGTCAAGGCCACGTTCATGAGTTCCTGGGGCCGGCGGCTGTCCGGGTCAAGGCGCAGCACCGGCGAAAAATAACGGTATTCCCGCTTCTTCAGATACTCCTCTGCCTGGGTCGTCCACTCCACCTTGGCCCAAAGACCGTCCTCCCGAACTTCCAGGTCCTTGATCCAGCCCGCCGCCGGAGCTTGTCCCCCTTTTAAGGACTGATGCTCGTAGTCGATCACCAGGTCCGTTCCCCGGGCCCCGAAAGCCCTCACCATGTCCGCCAGGGACAGGGGGTCCACCTCAAAGGGGGGACGCCCGTCCACCAGGTTGACCTGTCCCAGGGGCAGAAGCCTCAGCCACTCCGGCAACTCTGCCATTGTCAAAGTCAGCCGCACTTCCTTTTCCATGACGCTCTTTCCTGTCATTGCCGTATTCCCGCCTCCAAAGGGTGAGAATAGTTGAAGGGTTATCGGTTTTGCCGCTCTCTTATAATGGCCTGGCCCTCCTGGGCCAGGGGTATCCCGAAACGCTCCGCCACGTGCTCCAGACTCAGGGGCACCCCCAGGTTGGCCAGGTTGCGGTAAACCTCTGAGAGGGTCTTGAGATCCTCTTCCGCCTCGTACCGGAATCGAAACCACGGCGTCGGTTTGTCAAACCCGAAGTTGAACCCCACCAGCGGTTTCAACAGTTGCTCCCTGATCGTCTGGCTGAGAGCCTGGGCGTCCGCCTCGATCAGGTCGCTCCGCACCTGGGCGTGCACCTTGGCCGCCGCATAGGTGCCCGTGCCCCCGGAAGTGTCTGAAGTCAGGGTTTGCCCCAGAATTGCCTTGGACATCTCCCGGTTGCAAAAATCCGCCAGCACTTTAAAGGGGTTGGCGCTCCCCGCCATCCGGTTGCTGGCCTCCACGAACTCGATTTCCGTGTTCTTGCTGATAATCCCCGCGGCGTCGGTTCCCAGATTGCGCACCGCCTGGATCAACGCCTCCCGGTCTGACGGCGTCGAGGCCGGGTCGTATTTCCCCAACCGCAGGGGCATCCCGAAAACTTCGTTGAAGCCCGCCCAATCTTTCAGGCTGTAATTCTTCAACAGGTACATGTAGCCCACCACCCTGAGCACCCCGGCCCTGGTGTCATGTCCGCTTTTGGCCTTATACCGGTGATAGATCACCCTCCAGGGAGGAAAGGGGATGCCCTGCCAGGGGCCGTCCGCAGTCATCAAACGGGGAGCCAGGTCTTCCACGAACGTCAGCTTTTTCTGGGGCACCCACTTGAGTTCCTCTACAAGGGTCCGCTCTCCGTCAGTCCCCCAGATAATCTCCGTGAGCGCGACACCTTTGCCGATGGCGTCCAGCAAATCCAGGAATGCGTTCTCCAGGTTCGGAATCCTCCAGACCAACTCACCCAACGCCTCGGCAATTTCCCGATCCTGCGGCGTGTCCGCGTAGGGCAGCACTTCATAGTCGAGACTCAGCACCGCCAGCTTGCGGGTCTGGAGCAGAGACGCCAGATGCGCGTCTTTTTCTTCCATCTCCTCGAAAAGCTCCATCTGCCGGCGCACCGCCCCCTGGTCCGCCTCCTGAAAAATGGCCCCCAGCCCCCCCGGCGTCAGCCCCACGCTCGGGTAGGAACTCCAGCGGTCCTGAACACTCACCGCCCCCAGTTCCCGGGTGTCGGGCTTTGCCGGCGGCGTGAACCACCTGCCGAAATAATCTTTCAGTTTCATGTAAACCTCTTCTCCGCCTTTCCCTCTTTGCGCCTTGGCGTGAGCAAATTTTCTTTTTTATGTCTTGGCGCCTTGGCGTGACTAATACGCCCCCCGCCCCGCAAAGGCCCGCTTGCCCACCTGGACATACTGCGCCGCTCCCCCCCCCGGTATGGTCTGGGCCAACTGCACCGCCCCCGCCAGCGCGTCCGGACCATCATCGTGGAGGGTGCGGGAGGGGAAATACAGCAACTGCTCAATGAGCTTTTCCTGGTCGGAATGCCCCCTGATGAAGCGGATTTTTCCCCGTTCCAGCATGGGCGACAAAACCGCCACCCGGGTCTCTTTGGCCAGCCGGTGGGTCACACCTTTCACCGGGAGATAAATCTTTAACTCCTGCCCCATCGTGTCGAATTCCTTCAGCAGCAGCCGCTGGAAGAGATTGTCCTCCACTCCCAGGATGTGGTAGGGCCGCTCCCGGTGCCGGTTAAAAACTGCCCTCAAAGTCTGCTCCAGGGTGGTTTTCTGGATAAACGCGTCCAACACGTAAAACACCACCTCTTCTTTGCAGTAACCCACCGTAACCACGGCCTTGTAGTCCGCGCTGCTCCCCACTTCCAGGGACGGGTCGAAAAAGCCCACCACCACCAGGCCCTTGTCCTTCAGGCTGTCCGGATGGTAGTAGCGCAGCCATTCTTCCTGAAACAGGCCGCTGGTGGGTGTGGGTTCGTTCATCTTTTCCCGGTTGAAAGCCACCGTGCCCATGAGTTGCCTTTGCATCTGCAGCTTGGCGACAGGGTGCCGCGCTTCCCACAAAGACGTGCCGTCCTTCTGCAACGCCCGGAATGTCCGCCGCCGAAAATTACAGTAAGGTTCTTCCGGACTCGTCAGCATCAGGTGTAGCGCGCTCCGCTGGCGCAAAATAGTGCCGATGATCATCAGGGTGCCGTCGGCCTCTATGGCCGGATAAACCGCTGACTGCACCCAATCCAAAACCTGCTTCACCAACTCCGGATTGCGCACGTTGACGTCATTTTCCAGGTCGTCCAGAATGATCAGGTCAGGGCGCCATTGCCGGTGCTTCAGACCCCGGAGCCTTTGTCCCCTGCCCCTGGCCTTTACCCGCACACTGTTGGCCGTGGTAAAATCGTCCACCGGCTTGTTGCACCTGACCAGTTCCCCAAAGTCCTGCTGAAGCCGTTCGTTGTAAAGCAATTCCATGTAGATGTAGCCCGTGAGGTCGCTGGCCAGGTCCTCGGTGTCGCTGCCGATAATGATGAAATGCCGTTTCCCGAAACAAATCTGGTGCAGCACGTACCCGAAAGAACACACCGTGCTTTTGGCGAATTCTCGGGGTGCCGCCACCACCGACGGGGTCACCACCTCTCCCCGGTCCTCCATGAAGCGGATCAGCTCATAATGAAAGGAGGACGGCGAATGTGAAAAATAGTGGGGTAAATAAGTGCGGCAGAAGTAAAGGGGGTCGCCCTCCGCCTTCTTGAGGCGTTGCTCCCGCTTTTCCTGGCTGTCCTCCCAGAACGGGTTGACATCCATGGATAACCTCATCAGAATGCGGTCGGCTTTCTGCCGGAAGGCGGTCTTGGTAAGCTTTTTGTTGAGGTTCATGCCTCGCTCCCCTTACCCTCTGCCTTCGTCGTCTTCTTCCAGCACTCGGAAAAACTCCTGCATCCACTGGGTAAACATCTTGATCTCTTCCGGTTCCTTCACCCAACTGCGCACAAACTCGCTGAACCGGTCCATCACTTCCAGGGCCGCCGCCCTGATGTCCCAGCCGCTGTTGGTCAGACGGTCAATCAGGGTGACGATCTTGGTCAATTCATCCAGTTCCTGGGGCTTGAGATCCCCTTTGACCAGCATCCTCCCGGTTTTCTCTCGAAGCACCCCCCGCAGGGCTTCTCCTAGCCAACGGGGTGACACCAGGGCATGGCGCCGTTTTTCGTCCCAACGGCCATCCTTGTGCCAACGCTTGAGAGTCTGGAGAGTCACCGGGAACATCTCTTCAAGGTCTTTCAATTCCTTGCCGGCCAGATAAAGGGACTGCACCTCCTCGAAGTAATACTCCCGCTTGTTCCGCCCGGTTTTGTAGCGCTGTGTCATGATTAACCCTTGGTTCCGAAAATCCTTGGAGGTTATGGTTAGTGATCGGTTCTCAACTCCCGGTTTCAGCTGAGCAGGCAGTCCTTATCCACCATCTGCTCGGACACTGCGCTCTCGTAAATCCTCACCGGCCCGCAGGCCAGTTTTATGCCCTTGAGTTTCCCCTCCCAAAACCAGCGGTAAACCGACGATTTGGATATGCCCAAACGGCCGGCCACATCCCTGGGCCTCAAAAGTCTGTCTGGTATCATGCTCCCCTCCTCCTCGGAATGTCTCCCCTCCCTTTCAAGAACCGTGGCGCCCCCCGAAACGATTGTGCCAGGTTGTCACCAAAGCCTCCTGGTGCGCCTTTCCCCCCGGACGATTTTTTGCGGTGCAATGCCCTCCGGCCCTTATCCTGCGCAGGTTTCATGGATATTCCCTTCAACCGGGCCCTTAGCCTTATTTCTGATCTGCGTGCCAATATGCTGCCGCGCCGGCTCCTCATCACCCCTCTTCCTCCTGCCCAATTCCTCTTCTCAGGGTTTACCCCTAGGGAAAAAGTCAAAATACCCATGCAATTCCCTAGGGAAAAACCCTACCTCACGTTTCCCCATCGCGGCAGGAAAGCGGATGTTAATAAATTTAGTAGGTATTACAGATAGATAAAATTAAGGCCTGTGACTTGCATACCAACTGTCCCAAAGCCTTGAGATAAGAAAAAGAAACCGAAAGGAGAAAATCACATGGAAATGATCATGAAGAAAAAAGTGTTCCGGCCTGATGAAGTGGCCAAGCTTCTCTGTCTGTCCCGGCGGACTGTTTACCGCATGATCCGGGACGGGCGTCTGCCGGCCCTGCGCCTCGGCGGAGGCCCCTGGCGCATTTCCCGGGAGACCCTTCTTATGCTGCTCCCTTCCCCCCAGGGAGATCTCCGGCGCTTCTCCAGGGGACAGGATGAATATCTCAGGGGCGCGGCCTGATAAGCTGCCAAGCCTGGTTACCCAAACCCCTCCTCTGCTTTCTTCCCTTCACCCCCCTTGGGGAAGAGAGCAGAGTGGGCGGGCGGTTTATCCTTGGTGGAGCGGGCCCTGGCGCCCGTTTTTTTTGTGCCCCTTTGCGCCTTGGCGCCTTGGCGTGAGCCTTATACTCCCTTCTGCGCCCTAGTGTCCTTGCGTGAGCCCCCAATATCCCCCCCCTTGCGCCTTGCGCCTTCGCGTGAGCCTTTTTTCCTTCTTGGCGTGCCCCAAAAAAAATACCCCCTTCCTGAAATTTCCTCAATTTCCTTAATGGTCTTGCCGATAAATCTCTCAGGGAAAAATCTGAACGCCGGGCAGGAGTGTGCCCGGCTCGGTAGGTAACGTGACCGTAAGGAAAACTTACGATCAACTTTTCAGCCCCCTAAACGTCCTGGTGGTGGATGATATGCCTGCCATCCGCCGCATGCTCTACCAGATGCTTCAGTTTCTGGGAGTCCAGGGTGAAATCTTGGAGGCTGGTGATGGACAGGAAGCTTGGGAAGTCCTTCAGGAAAGGCCTTTCGACCTCGTGGTCTGCGACATCAACATGCCTCGCATGAATGGCCTCGACCTCCTGCGCCTCCTGCGGGCCTCCCCTCATTACCAAACCACCCCCTTCCTCATGATTAGCGGCGAAGTCTCCGAGGATATCGTCGCCGCTTCCGCCGAAAGCGAAGTGGACGGTTATCTTCTTAAACCTTTCAAAATCTACTCCCTGGAAGAACGTCTCCGGACCATTTTAAAAAATCGCTATCGGCCCAGCCGGGGTGAGACCCTATTTAGGAAGGCCAATGAACTTATGAATGGCGGCCGGCCCTCCGAAGCTCTGTCCGTATTGGAGGAACTTGCCCAGCCTCCCTTTCGCCTCCAGGCCAAGGTGCTGAATCTTATGGGTGAATGTCATCTCTCCCTGGGCTCTCAGGATGAGGCGGCCCTCTCCTTCACCCAGGCTTTGGAGATTAATCCCAAATATCTCCGGGCTTACCAAAACCTGGCCGGCATCATGGAGGCCCAGGGCAAACTTGCCGCAGCCCGTGCCTACCTCGAAGAGGCCAGAAAGTTGAGCCCCTTAAATCCCGAGCGCTTATTTAAGCTGGGGCAACTGTGCCTTACGGATGGCGATCCCGCCAACGCCAAACAATACCTCGAGGATTCCTGGCGCATCGGCCAGCATGTCCCCGCCAGCCGCCGCTCCGAAATGGCCGAAACCTTCCTGGCCGCCGGCCTGGAAAACGTGGCCGAAGAACTCTTCCTCCGGGCCATTGACGAGGATCCCCAGGACGTACACCTCTACAACCGCCTGGGAGTCGCCCTCCGCCGGCAACAAAAACACCACCGCTCTCTCGAGTGCTATCAGCAAGCCCTGAAAATTGATCCCCAAAATGAAAAAGTTCACTTTAACCTGGGTGTCCTGTATCTTGACCTGGGAGAAAAAGACAAAGCTCAGGAGGCCTTAAAGGCGGCCCTTCAACTTCGCCCCAATTTCACCGAGGCCCATGATTTTCTCAAGCAGCACTTCCCCGGCGCCGAAGCTTCTGCCCCAGCGCCCTGAGATAGCTGCGGCCTCCTTAAACCTTTGAAACCCTTGAGCACAGTCATACAAATAATTTTATAATTTAAAGTTCTTTACAAAGGGTTGCGTTACCGGGTTGAGCCGCGGCGTTTTGCCCAAAGGTCAGAATCACCTTGCTTTTTTCCGAGATAATCCTAAAATATTAAATAGTCGTAATGACAAATAGCCTAAAATTTTAGACATCCATATGAATAATCGCCTCAGTCCGTTTTACAAAAATATTGCCCTCTGGCTGCTCATCAGCTTGGTGATGATTTTTTTGTTCAATTACTTTAACACCGCTGAACATGCCAGGAGTAAGGCTGCCCTGAGTTACAGCCAGTTTCTGGAACTCGTCAAGGGCGAAAAGGTCAAGTCCGTTATTCTCCAGGGGGAGGAAATCACCGGAGAACAAAAAGAGGGCCCACCCTTTAAGAGTTACGCCCCCGCGGACCCCGACCTGGTCAAGCTCCTCCAGAAAAAAGGCGTGGAAATCACCGCCCGGCCCAAGGACGACAGCCCCTGGTACACCACCCTCCTGGTTTCCTGGCTTCCCATGCTTGTTCTCGTGGGTATCTGGATCTTTTTCATGCGCCAGATGCAGTCCGGCGGCGGCAAGGCCATGTCTTTCGGCAAAAGCCGGGCCCGTCTGATGACCGAAAGCTCCGTCAAGGTCACTTTTAAGGACGTGGCCGGCATTGAGGAAGCCAAAGAAGAGGTTGCCGAAATCATCGAATTCCTCAAGGACCCGAAAAAATTCACCCGCTTGGGCGGCCGCATCCCCAAAGGTGTCCTCCTGGTGGGCGCACCGGGAAGCGGCAAAACCCTGCTGGCCCGGGCCATCGCCGGCGAGGCCGGAGTACCCTTCTTCAGCATCAGCGGCTCTGATTTCGTGGAGATGTTCGTGGGCGTGGGCGCCGCCCGGGTCCGCGACCTCTTTATTCAAGCCAAGAAAAACGCCCCCTGCATCATCTTCATCGACGAGATCGACGCGGTGGGCCGTCATCGCGGCGCCGGTTTGGGCGGCGGCCACGATGAACGGGAACAGACCCTGAATCAGCTCTTGGTAGAAATGGACGGCTTCGAGGCCAATGAGGGCGTCATTCTCATCGCCGCCACCAACCGCCCCGACGTTCTGGATCCGGCCCTCTTGCGGCCGGGTCGCTTTGACCGGCAGGTGGTGGTCCCCATCCCGGATTTGAAGGGTCGGGAAGCCATCCTTAAGGTTCATACCCGTCGCACCCCTCTTTCCGCCGCGGTTGACCTTTCCGTTCTCGCCCGCGGCACCCCTGGTTTTTCCGGCGCCGACCTGGAAAACCTCGTGAACGAGGCCGCCCTGGTCGCGGCCCGGGTCAATCGGGAATCCGTCACCATGGAAGACTTTGAGCATGCCAAGGACAAAGTCCTCATGGGGACCGAGCGCAAAAGCCTTATCCTCAGCGACCGGGATCGAACCAACACCGCTTACCACGAGGCCGGCCACACCATCGTGGCCAGGCTCGTCCCCGGCACCGACCCCATCCACAAAGTCACCATCATCCCCCGGGGGCGGGCCCTGGGCGCCACCCAGCAACTCCCCCTGGATGAGCGCCATACCTACTCCAAAGATTATCTCAATGCCACCCTCACCGTCCTGCTGGGTGGCCGGGCCGCCGAAGATCTGGTCTTCAACCAGTTCACCACCGGAGCCGGCAACGACCTGGAGAGGGCCACCGAGTTGTCTCGCAAAATGGTGTGTAACTGGGGCATGAGCGAAGAATTGGGTCCCATCACCTTCGGTCGCCGGGAGGAACATGTCTTCCTGGGACGGGAAATTTCCCAGCCCAAGGATTTCAGTGAGGAAACCGCCCGCCTCATCGACCATGCCATGAAAAATCTGGTGGAAGGGGCCTACCAGCGCGCCAAGGACCTGCTGGCCAGTCACCGGGCCGAGCTTCAGGCCCTGGCCCAGGCCCTGCTGGATCGGGAAACCTTGGATTCCCAGGAAATCGAACGGATTATCAACTCATTTAAACAGCCGCCCCCTGAGCCCGAATCCCCACAGGAGGAGGTCGGCTCCTTGCCTCTTGGATTCCAGCGGGCTTGAGTATGGCTGCTGGATGTAAGGTCGCGCCTGCGCTGGCCGCTGCGGTTGGTGTCTCCTGGAAATCGCTGCTGGCCCGGCCTCGTCCTCTTATCATGGGGGTGATTAACGTCACCCCCGACTCCTTTGCCGACGGCGGCCTCTTTTTCCACCCTGACGCCGCCGTGGACCAGGCCCTGGCCCTGGCCGCCGCCGGCGCCGACATCCTGGACCTTGGCGGCGAATCCACCCGTCCCTTCTCCGAGCCCACTCCTCTGGATGAAGAACTTCGCCGGGTTCTGCCGGTCATTGAGCGTGTCCGGGCCCACACCACCGTCCCCATATCCATTGACACCTATAAGTCCCAGGTGGCTCGGGCCGCCCTGGCAGCCGGCGCCAACATCATTAATGACATCAGTGCCTTGCGCTTCGACCCTGACATGGTCCAATTGGCCCGGGAATCCAGAACCCCCGTTATTCTCATGCACATGCAGGGGACTCCCAGGGAAATGCAGGCCAAACCCCTTTACGATGATCTTCTTGGGGAAATCCGCGCCTTCTTCCAGGAGCGTCTGGACTTTGCCCTGGCTCACGGTCTATTCCTGGAAGACCTGGTCCTGGACCCGGGTATCGGCTTTGGCAAAACCTTTCAGCATAATATGGAAATCCTGAACAACCTGGACGTCTTCCTGGACCTCGGCTGCCCCCTGCTCATCGGTCCTTCTCGCAAGGCCTTTCTGGGGCGCCTTCTGGGGGGGTTGCCGCCGGCTGAACGGGACATCGGCACCCTGGCCGCCCTGGCCGCCGCCGTCCAGCGGGGCGCCCATCTCGTCCGGGTTCATAATGCCGCTTACGCCAAACAATTTTTTACGGTCTTGAACGCCATCGGCGAGACCCAGCGCCGCTCCGGTTCATAAGCCCATGGAATCCTTTCTTTCCAATCTCAGATGGCAGGATGCCCTGGATGTCTTGCTGGTAGCCGTAATTATCTACCAGATTTTTCTTATCCTCCGGGGCACCCAGGCAATCTGGGTCCTGGCCGGTCTCTTTTTCCTGTTTTTGTCGTACCTTGGGGCCCGCTATCTGGAGCTTTTCACCCTCGAGTGGCTCCTTGATAGCGTCATGAAAAGCTTCTTTCTCATTATCATCATCCTGTTTCAGGCGGATATCCGCCGGGTTCTCAGCCGCATCGGCCGCCGCGCCCTGGCCCCCCAGGACGCTTCCGAACCCCAAACCGTAGAAGAAATCTGCGAAGCCACCGAAACCCTTTCCAATTATCGGATTGGCGGCCTCATTATTTTAGAGCGGCAGGTTGGCCTTACCGAATACCTGGAGGGCTCCATCCGCCTTGATTCTCTCATTACCTGGGAGTTGTTGGTCAGTATCTTCTGGCCCCACAATCCCACCCACGACGGCGCCGTTATCATCCAGGGGGACCGCATCGTGGCCTCTGGCTGCCTTCTTCCCCTTACCAAGTCCACCTCCCTGGACCCCACCCTCGGCACCCGCCACCGGGCCGCCGTCGGCCTCACGGAAAACACGGATGCCCTGGCTTTGGTGGTGAGTGAAACCAACGGTCAGATTTCCCTGGCCCAGGGGGGCAAGCTCAAGCAGAACTTGACCCGTCTGCAGCTCCGTCAGGTGTTGCGGGGCCTCATAGAAGAAGTCGAAAAGAAAGGATCATGGTTTGAGCGTCTGGCTCGCCTCTTTGGGACGCAATAAGTCCCTGAAGCTCCTCTCCCTTTTCCTGGCCGTGGCCCTTTGGTTGGCCGTGGGCGGTGAGGAGCGCACCGAGACCAATCTCAATATCCAGTTGGAATTACTCAATCTTCCTCCTGACCTCATCGTCACCAACGAGGTTCCTTCTCATATCCAGGTCCGGGTCTCAGGGCCTCGCGGTCTCATCCGCTCCCTCACCCAGAGCCGCCTGTCCCATCCCCTCGATCTTGCCGGCATCAAGGCCGGCCGCCAGACCTTTTCCTTGGGGCCGGGGAGTTTCAATTTCCCCCGGGGTGTGCAGATCACCCGGGTGCAACCCAACCCCTTGATCCTGACCTTAACCCCCACGGTCACCCGCACCTTGCCCATTCAGCCCGTGGTCCTGGGACTTCCCCCTGAGGGTTTTGAGGTGAAAAGCGTCAAAACCCGGCCGAACACGGTCACCGTCAAGGGTCCTGAAAGTGAACTTGAAGATCTGAAATTTCTCCCCACCGTTCCCTTGGATCTTACCAATCTGACTCGTTCCACCACCTTGTCTACTGACATCAATTTTAAAGACCTCAACATTTCCATGGTCAACCAGGTTCCCATCCTGGCCGACGTGGACATCAGCCCCAAGCCCCTGAAACGCACCCTGGCCGACATTCCGGTAACGGCTCAGCCCGGTCCGGCCAAATTGTCTCCTGATAAAGTCGCGGTCACCATCGAAGGCCCCTTTACCCAGGTCAGCAACCTGGAAGCCTCAGGACTAAAGGCCTCAGTTGCCACCGCCGGCCTCCCTCCCGGCCGCCACCGCCTCAAAGTCCAGGTCAAGGCCCCCGAGGGGATCACGGTGGAAAAAGTCTCCCCCCAGAACCTCTCTGCCCAAATTGAAAAAAAATAACCCCTTCCTATTTTTCACATAAAATCAGCCAAACCGGTGGGGCGGGCCTCCGTGCCCGCCATCCTCCCGGATTGCCCGGCCTATAGCCTTTGCCAAAAGTTTCTTCTTTTTCCCTCTCCCCCCAACGGGGGGAGAGGGTCAGGGTGAGGGGGAACAAGAATAACCTTCTGGCAATCGGTATGATACCAAGTTGCGGTCATAGAGGTAATATGATGTAGCCGCAGGCTTTAGCCTGCGCCTGGGCACGCCAAGCCGCGCTGCAGAAAAATTACTTGTTTGATGGCACCTTGGTATAAGGGCTGACTGTAGCCACTTTTATTCTTTGCTTCTTAGCGTCTTGGCGACAGCATGTTCCCGGCTTGGGAACCGGCCTATAAAACGAACCGTTTCCCACGAATCACCCACAAATCGCCTTGCCCCCATTGCAGGATGATGGTATATTTCAGCCGCATGCATCCCCTTACTGCCATTTTCCTTGGCATAGTCCAGGGTATTACCGAGTTCCTGCCCATATCATCCTCCGGTCACCTGGCCCTTTTTGAGCATTACCTCAAGGTGGAGGGCGGGGGCTTGAGTTTCGACATCCTCCTCCACGTCGGCAGCCTGTTGGCCCTCCTCCTCTATTTCCGGTCTGACTGGCTGAACATGTTCAAAGCGGTGCTCATGCCCTCCCCTTACACCCGCCTGGAACGCCGCCTGTTTATCTGCCTGATCGCCTCCTCCATCCCCGGCGCCCTGGCCGGCGTCCTCTTGCAACACTACGCCGCCACCGTTTTCCGCCAGCCCTGGCGTATCGCCCTTCTGCTGGCAGGCCTGGGCCTCCTCCTCATCCTGGCTGAGCGCCTGGCCCGCCATGACCGGCCCCTCACCAACCTCCACCTGGGGGACGCCCTCCTCATCGGTCTCTCCCAGGCCCTGGCCGTCATGCCCGGGGTCTCCAGGAGCGGCATCACCATGACCACCGGGCTTTTCCTGGGATTCACCCGGGAAAGCGCCGCCCGCTTCTCTTTTCTTTTGGCCACCCCCATCATCGCCGGGGCCGGCCTCTATGACCTCCTGAAATGGTTCAAGACCCCCCCCGAACACCTCTCCCTCACCGTGGGGATTCTGGGGTTCCTGTCCGCCCTAATTTCCAGCTATCTTGCCATCCGCTTCATGCTGCGCTTTCTCCGCCGCCACACCTTCTACCCCTTCGCCCTCTACCGCCTCGCCCTGGCCGCCGTCATCCTCACCCT
>JBAQHL010000276.1:0-3634 GCA_049288295.1 Desulfobaccales bacterium | reverse complement strand
CCGGTGGCCAACAGCAGCACCGTCACAAAGGCCCCGCACATGTAAATTTCCCCCTGGGCAAAGTTGATCAGGCCCAGGATGCCATAGATCATGGTGTAGCCCAGGGCGATCAGGGCATAGGCGCTGCCGGTGGTCAGGCCGTTGATGAGCTGCTGCAGAAACATCGTCTGAAAGGGTGCTCTCTCAAGGTATATCGGGGAACCATATCATCTTAAGTCAGCCGAGACAAGGAGGTTACACTCTCGATCTTATGACCTTTATCATGGGAGGGAAACCCGGTTAGTATTATGGTAAATGAAAAATTAATTAAATTGCCCTTCCTTTAATTTCTTTTCTTTTTAGAGGGTTATGCTAATAGTTTAAAGGGTCATGCTCCCAGGAATAACTCTCCAGGAATACCAGCTTATCTCCTTGACATTGGGGCATGTCCATGTTAGTTTGCAATAGAAATTAGGTAGTTAGTCTCCAACGCTCAACAGGGCCACATTGAGGTAACAGGGCCGGCCCTGTATGTGGCCGGGATATTTATGAATCCCTTTGAGCAAACCAAATCGCCACCTCCCCCCCTATCCGGCGGAGACGATGAAGTCATCGAGCTCACCGAGGTGGTGGAAGAGGCCGCGGCCCCAGGGCCGGACGAGGCCCCCGCCGAAGTGGTGCTGGATTTCCGCCCCGACCGCGATGACCTGGATTTCCTGAAGCCTGCGGCTGATACCCGGGATGAAAGCCAGGCAGCCCCGCCGGTGGCCCCTCAAGAGGAGTCTCTGGACGATTTCCTGGCCTCTCTCCCCGACCTCCCTGCAGACCTGGACATCTCCCTTGACACCACGCCTGCTCCCGCGCCGCCGACTCCGGACCTGCCCCATGACCTGGCCCAGCGCCTGAGTGATGAGGAACTTAGGGAACTGGTGCGGCAGGTGGTTCAGGAGACCGTGGACCGTCTCGCCCGGGAACTCTTTCCGGGGATGGCCTCCGAAGCCATCGCCCGTGAACTGAACCTCTGGAAAAAGCGCCTCACCGAATCAGACTGAAAGTCTGTTTGTCCCAAGCCAAGCTAATAACTCAAAAAATAACTAAAAGTGAGAAAGGAGACGGCTGATGGAATTTCGCCTTGTCAACGGCATCAATGTCGACCAGCTCTTTCAAACCATCGACCTCGTCAAGGAGAACCCCGACCTGGCTTCGTTTAAATTCCGGGCCAGCAACACCTGGGTGGAAGGCACCCACAATCGGGCCACCATCAAAGATTTTTACGGCGCCTTTCAGGAAGATGATTCCCGGGAAGCCATGGTGTTTGAACTTGATGAACCGCCGGTCCTCTGCGGGGATAACCTGGGGGCCAACCCCGTGGAATATCTCCTGGTGGCCCTGTCGGGCTGCCTGACCACCAGCCTGGTGGCCCATGCCGCGGCCAGGGGCCTTTCCCTGAAAAAAGTGTCTTCCCGCTACGAGGGCGACCTCGATCTGCGGGGTTTTCTCGGCTTATCCGAGGAAGTGCCGGTGGGCTATCAGACCATCCGGGTGTTTTTCACCATCGAGGCGGATATCCCGGAAGCCCAGAAGGAAGAACTGGTCAAAATGGCCCAGAAATACTCCCCGGTTTTTAATACCATCACCAAGGCCACCCCGGTGGCGGTTCACATGGAAAAATAAGGGCAAGCGGTGCTTGTCAATGTTTCAAGTTGAGAACTCTATTACGAAAAGTTTCGAGTTTTGAGCCGTAGGGTGCGTTTTACGCACCATGATTTTTGGTTTTGGCGGGCGGGCCTCCGTGCCCGCCCTGCATTTACTCTGCCAACGCCTCTGGCCCCACCCCATATCGGGAGCACAGGCGTCCCGCCTGTGGCCCAGGCAAGATGCCTGTGCTCTCGGAGAGACATGGGTGAGTAAGGGGGGACGGGATGGAAGCCCGTACTACCGGTCCCGGTATGATTGGGGGGAAATAGAGGCGATTGAACTTTTCGGAGCAATTGCTCATGAGGCGTTGGCTCAACCATAAAGTTTGAAAAGACGTAGGGCGGGCGTCCCGCCCGCCAAGACGCACCCTACAGCTCTGAAACTCGAAACCTTTCGTAACAGCTCCTCATGAGCCCTGGCCCACCTGCAAAGTATGAAAATCCTGACTCCCCCCTCACCACCGCAAACAGGTAAACAGGGGGATTTCAGGAATGCCCGAAAAACGTCCTCATCAGGACCGGCTGTATTAAAAAACCCTATTTTTTCTTGATTTTGCTAAAATAACCTCTGACCCAAACAGCAGGGCGCTTTTTTTTTAACGCCGCCACTCACCGCGACTCTTTTTAAGAATGTTGCCCAGGTGTTTTTGGGGGAGGGTTGGAAATCTACAGACCCTTGCCCCAAATCCCCTTTTAACCTGGGTTAGAGCACAGGCTGGAAGTCTGTGCTTCCGAGCGGAGGCCGGCAACCGGGCATATTGCCTGTGCTTGGACGGGCTGGCAGCCCGTCCGTCGTGCCAAGGGATTGGGGGCGGGGGTTTGGGGGCGGGGGAAAGGGGCCGCGGCCCCCGGTAGCACGGGCTTCCAGCCCGTGGGAACCCCCCTCCCCCAATAAATAGAACAAAAGGTTCCCCATGGCCGAAATTCTTGACAAAGTTTACGATCCGCAGCGCATCGAAACCAAGTGGTACGAGTTTTGGGAGGCCCGGGGCCTGTTCACCGCCCGGGCCGACGGCGCCAGGCCCCCTTACTGTATCGTCATCCCGCCTCCCAACATCACCGGCTCCCTGCACATGGGCCACGCCCTCAACAACACCCTCCAGGATATCCTGGTCCGCTACAAGCGCCTGAGAGGGTTTGACGCCCTCTGGATGCCGGGCACCGACCACGCCGGCATCGCCACCCAGAACGTGGTGGAGCGCATGCTGGCCAAAGAAGGCCAGAACCGCCACCAACTAGGCCGGGAGGCCTTTATCGACCGGGTCTGGCAGTGGAAGGCCGAGTCCGGCGGCACCATCATCAACCAGTTGAAAAGGTTGGGCTGTTCCTGCGACTGGAGCCGGGAACGCTTCACCATGGACGAGGGGCTCTCCCGGGCCGTGCGGGAGGTTTTCGTGCGCCTGTTCGAGGAAGGGCTCATCTACAAAGGGGATTACATCATCAACTGGTGCCCCCGCTGCCAAACCGCCCTGGCCGACCTGGAGGTGGAACACGAACCCCTGGACGGCTACCTCTATTTCATCAAGTACCCCCTGGCCGACCGGGAGGGCTTCATCACCGTGGCCACCACCCGGCCGGAGACCCTCCTGGGCGACACCGCGGTGGCGGTCAACCCCGACGACCCCCGCTATCGGGCCTATCACGGGGCGTCCCTGCGCCTGCCGGTCCTGGGCCGAAAAATCCCTCTCATCACCGACCCCCACGTGGCCCCGGAATTCGGCACCGGCGCCCTCAAGGTCACCCCGGCCCACGATTTCCACGACTTCGAGATCGCCCAGCGCTGGCAGCTTCCCGCGGTCAAGGCCCTGGACGAAGAGGGCGTCATGACCGAGGCCGCCGGCAAGTACCAGGGGTTGGATCGCTTCGTCTGCCGGGAAAAAATCCTCAAGGATCTGAAACACGACGGGCTTCTGGAAAAAATGGAGCACCACAGCCACGCAGTCGGACACTGCTATCGC
>JBAQHL010000275.1:0-4509 GCA_049288295.1 Desulfobaccales bacterium | reverse complement strand
TGTCCAGACCAATGCCGCATTCGTAGCCGGCCGCCACTTCCTTGACATCTTCTTTGAACCGTTTGAGCGAATTAATTTTGGCGCCTTCCACCAGGACATCTCCCTTCCGCTTCACCCGGGCCAAGGAGTTGCGCTCTATCTTGCCGTCCTGGACCATGCAGCCGGCTATGATGCCCACCTTGGAAACGCTGAACACGGCCCGGACCTCCGCCTGGCCCACCACCTTCTCCTCGATCACCGGCTCCAGCATGCCTTCCATGGCGGCCTGGATCTCGTTGAGGAGATTGTAAATGATGTCGTAGTAGTGCACGTCCACCTGTTCCTGCTCGGCCAGGGACTGGGCCTTGGGATTAGCCCTGACGTTGAAGCCCACCACAATGCCGTCGGAGGCGGAGGCCAGCATGATGTCGCTTTCGGTCACCTGGCCGATGCCGGTGTGGATGAGGTTCACTTTGATTTCCTGGTTGCCCAACTCAGAAAGGGCTTTGGTGAGGGCCTCGATGGACCCCTGCACGTCGGCCTTGAGGATAACTTTGAGTTCCTTGACCGCCCCTTCTTTAATCTGCTGGTAAAGCTTCTCCAGGCTCACCCGGGATAGGCGCGCCAGGGCCGCCTCCCGCTGCTTCTGCTGGCGCATCATGGCGATCTGCTTGACTTTACGCTCGTCTTCCAGGACCTGGAAATCGTCCCCGGCTTCGGGCACCCCGCTAAAGCCCTGGACTTCCACCGGCAGTCCCGGGGTCACCACTTCCACCCGGTTCCCGATGTCGTCGAACAGGGCCCGCACCCGCCCGTATTCAGGGCCGCACACAAAATAATCACCTTGGCGCAGGGTGCCCTTCTGCACCAGGACCGTGCCCAACGGCCCCCGGCCTTTATCCAGGCGGGCCTCAATGATGCGGCCCTGGGCCAGGGTTTCAGCAGGCGCTTTGAGGTCAAGCACCTCGGCTTGCAGAAGGATTTTTTCCAGGAGATCCTCGATGCCGATCTGCTTTTTGGCGGAAACCTCGGAGAACAGGATGTCGCCGCCCCAATCTTCCGGAACCACACCCAGGTTGGCCAGCTCCCGCTTTACCCGGTCAGGATTGGCGCCGGGTTTGTCGATTTTATTCACCGCCACCACCAGGGGCACTCCTGCCGCCCGGGCATGGCTGATGGCTTCCTGGGTCTGCTCCATCACACCGTCGTCCGCGGCCACCACCAGGACAACCAGGTCGGTGACCTGCGCGCCCCTTGCCCGCATGGCGGTAAAGGCCTCGTGGCCCGGCGTGTCCAGGAAGACCACGTTCCCCTGGGGCAACTCCACGTGATAGGCGCCGATGTGCTGGGTGATGCCCCCGGCCTCCCCGGCCACGATGCGGCTTGTCCGGATGACGTCCAGCAGCGAGGTTTTGCCGTGGTCCACGTGGCCCATGATGGTGACCACCGGGGGTCTGGGAACGGCCTCCCCCTTGTCCCCGCTGACAGCCAGCAGGTCTTCTTCCTGGACCTCGGCCCGTTCAACCTCAAAACCGAACTCGCTGGCTACGATCACTGCGGAGTCATAGTCAATGGGATAGTTGATGTTGGCCATCACCCCCATGGAGAGGAGCTGCTTGATGACTTCGCTGGACTTGATGCCCATGCGCTTGGCCAGTTCGCCCACGGTGATGGATTCCCCCACCTTGACCCGCCGTTTGATGGCCTTGGGTACGGTGAGTTCACCCTTGCCCACCTTTTTGATGGCCTTTTTCAAGCCCTTTCTGCGGCCGGCCGACCGCCCTTCGCCTTCAGCATAGAGGTCGGCCCGTTCCCGCACCTCCCGCTTTTTGGCGGGCTTACCTTTGGGTATTTCCACCACTTCCAATTTCTTGACCTTTTTCTTCCCTCCCTTAACTTCGGGTTTGGGCGGGGCCGCCGGTGGGGCGCCGGGCGCAGGCGCAGCCTCCCATTCGGGCCGGCGGGCCTTGGGGGGTTCCGGCTTGGCCGCGGCCGGAGGCGGGGTTGCGGGAACTACCACTGGCGGCGGTTCAGGAGGCAGGCTGATAATCCGCGCGGGCGTGTCTTTCCGTTTCAACCTGGTTTTGGTGCGCTTGACGGCCGCCTGAGGGGCTTTGGCCGCCGCCGGGGGTTGAGCCGGGGGGGGCTTGGCCGCCGGGGCTTTGGCCTTGGGAGCGGGCGCGGCGGCCTCCTGGACCGGAGGAGCCGCCTCAACCTGGGGTGCGGCTTCAGCCGGCTGCCTATCTTCCGCCGGAGGCGCTGCTTCCGCCACAGGTGTGGGAGGCACAGGCGCCTCAGGCGGAGCCGGGGCTTCTTCCTCTTGGGGAGGTAATTCCACAACCCTGGCCCTGGTGGGGCGGGCCTTCTTTCCTTGCGGGGTCTCCTCCGGGACGGGCGGCGGAGGAGCAGGAGCAACCTCTTCCGGCGGCGCCGCCCGAGGCGGGGCCACCGGCGCCACCCGGCGCCGCCGCTTGACGTTGTCCCCGATCCGCAGTTCTTCCACCTTTGCCGAAGTCTGGCTCATCTGTTGGCGGACCTGTGACGCCGTCCCTTCATCAAGGGTGCTGAGATACGTCACCTGCAACCCCAATTCGTCCTTCAGGTGCTGCATCAACTGCAGAACATCCACCTTGAGTTCTTTGGCTAAATTTTGCACTCTAATTCTGGCCATATACCTGACTTAACCCCCCAAAGAGTTTCACCCGCGTGGTATTTTTTTCTCATTACTCAGTGGAAGCCGGCGCGGTCGCCGCCTCCTCTCCTCCCTCCGGACTGGGAGCCATCATCTCCTGGGCCGCCGCCATGAGGGCGCTGGCCTTCTTCTCGGTCAAACCGGTGGCCTGAATCAACTCCTCCAGGGTGGTCTCCACCACATCCTTGGCCGAAGTGAAGCCCGCTTCGTGCAGGGTGTTGGCAGTGATTTCCCCAACCCCGGGGATGCGCAGCAGGGAGAGGTATCCTTCCTTTAATGATTTCGAATATTTGGATTCAGTCTTGACGTCGATGCGCCAGCCCGCCAATTTGGACGCCAACCGCACATTCTGGCCTCTTTTGCCGATGGCCAGCGACAATTGGTCATCCGGAACAATGACTTCCATGATCTGTTGTTCTTTATTGAGAATAATGCGGCTGACCTCAGCCGGGGCCAGGGCATTGGTGGTGAACTTGGCTATGTCCGGGTTCCAGGGGATGATGTCAATTTTCTCCCCTCTCAGTTCCTGGACAATGTTCTGCACCCGGGAACCCTTCAGGCCCACGCAGGCCCCCACCGGGTCCACATCCGAGTCCCTCGAGGCCACCGCAATCTTGGAGCGGCTGCCAGGCTCTCGGGCGCACCCCAGCACCTGGACAATGCCTTCGGAGATCTCCGGCACCTCCGCCTCAAACAGGGCCGCCAAAAAGTTGGGGTGGGTGCGGGACAGAATAATCTGCGGGCCCCGGGTCTGGCGTTTGACATCCAACACGTAAGCCCGGATTCGCTCGCCTTTGTGATAAATCTCCCGGGGAACCTGTTCGGACGGGGGCAACAGGGCTTCGGTGCGCCCCAGGTTGACGATGATGCCCTCCGAGTCCGTGCGCTGCACGATGCCGTTGATGATCTCCCCTTTGCGGTCCTTGAAGTCCTCAAACACCAAATCCCGCTCTGCGTCTTTCATGCGTTGCATGATGATCTGCTTGGCAGATTGAGCGGCGATGCGGCCAAATTGGGCCGCGTCAATCTTGATGCCCAACTGATCCCCTGCCTCGCACTCCGGGTCCATCTCCCGGGCTTCGCTGAAGGGAACCTCCCGGCCGGGGTCCGTTACTTCATTGACCACTTCCTTATACTGGAAGACCTCAATCTCTCCGGTGTCGTCCTTGTACTCCACTTCGATGTCCATCTTGGGCCCATACTTTTTCCGGGCCGCCGAACGAATGGCATCCTTGATGGCGCCGATGAGCAAATCCTTGTCGATACCCTTGTCGCGGCTGACCTGGTCTATGAGTCGTCTGAGCTCCAGATTCATAATGAGAGGTATGACCTCCTTCTTTAAGCTGTAAGCCTTAAGCTATAAGCTTTAGGCCTAAAGCCTTAAACTATAGCCGCAGGCTTCAACCTGCGAATAAATAGTTTTCTGCATATATCCAAAACTTAAGATTCCAGAGAAGCATCTGAGCCTTCGGCTTCAAGCTTAATGCTTATGGCTTATGGCTTATGGCTGCTCTCTAAAAATCCAGCCTGGCCTTGGCAATTTCTTCCAGGGGAATGCGCACCACACTCTCCCCCTCGGTCAGGGTTACTTCCTCGCCCGCCAACCCCTGCAAAATGCCCCGATGCACCTGTTTGCCCTGCCAGGGGCTCCGGGTGGTGAGGCGCACCAGGCGTCCGGTATAGCGCTCATAATCCCGGGGCTCCTTGAGCTTGCGGGTCAGGCCCGGGGAAGACACCTCCAGGGTATAAGAGGAGCTGATGAGCTCGTGCACATCCAGAAGCTCCCCCACCACCTTGCTCACTCGGGTGATTTCTTCCAAGGTGATGCCCCCTTCCCG
>JBAQHL010000274.1:0-5388 GCA_049288295.1 Desulfobaccales bacterium | reverse complement strand
CTTTATGCAAAAAGATTTCTTACACTGTCCGGCAAGGAGAAGGGGCCATGGCTGCAAAGGTGGTGCTGAAAAAATACGCCAACCGGCGGCTCTATGATATGGACAAGAGTGTTTTTGTCAGCCTGAGCCAGGTGGCCGACCTGGTCAAGGAGGGGCGGGAGATCGAGATCAGGGACGATAAAACCGGGGAGGATGTCACCGCTTTTATTCTCACCCAGATTGTCCTGGAGGAGGTCAAGAAGAAAACCCTGCTGCTTCCGGTTTCGCTGCTTTCTCTTTTGATTCGCTATGGGGACAGCGTCTTGAGCGAGTTCTTCGATAAGTACCTGGAGCAGACGTTAAAAAATTATTTGGCCTACAAAAGCACCATGGATACTCAGTTTAAAAAATGGCTGGAACTGGGCCAGGATTTTTCCAACCTGACTCAGAAGGCCATAACTAGTTTGACCCCCTTCCCGTCCTGGATGGAATTATTCCCCGGGGCTACTCCGAAAAAAGCCACAGACGAGGAGGAAGGAGGCCAGTAAAGCCAGTCCTGGAGCGTTTTCAGGGCCTTGGATCTTTGCTGCCCCCCCCCAGCAAGGGCCGCGGCTTTTACGGCAAGTATTTGACCATTAACACCAAATCGGATTCAGTGCCCTCCAGGTCTTTCACAAAACCTTTTAAATTGGCCACTTCCTTAAATCCCATTTTCTCAAACAGGTAAAAAGCCTTATCCAGACGCGGCGGGATCTCGATGCTGATCTGCTCCAGGCCCAATCCGGTAGCAATATCGATGAGGTTTTGCAGCAGGGTAGACCCCAGGCCCCGCACCCTGTAAAGGGTGGAGGTGGTCAGACGCAGTTCCGCCTGATGTCTGGTCCAGCCGATGGGGTTGAAATGCAACGTGGCGTCCCCGACGATTTTTCCGTTATGCAAGGCGATGAGAGAGAGCACGCTGTCATAGTCCAATTCGTAAATCCAATTCTCAATGACCTTGGGGTCGGTCACGTCATCCTTGAGGCAAAGGCGGTCCTCGGGCGGCAGACTGCCGAAGTATTCCAGCAGCGCAGCCTCATCCGTCTTCAAAAGAGGCCTTAAGGTGACGGGGGTGCCGTCGTCTAAGGAGATGGTTTTGGGGAAGGTGGCGATAAGTATCCCTGACAGTTTGTCCATAAGTATCTCCCGGTAGTTAGGCCGGCGGGGCCATGGTCAGACCTCTAAAAATACCAGCCGCGTTCCACAATCATCGCATACCCCATACCGCCGCCGACGCAGAGGCTGGCCAGACCTACCTCAACATTGCGTCGCTGCATCTCGTAGATCAGAGTCACCAGGATTCTGGCGCCGCTGCAGCCGATGGGGTGCCCCAGAGCGATGGCGCCCCCGTTGACGTTGACGATTGACGGATCCAGGTGGAGTTCCTTGAGGCAGGCCAGGGACTGGGCCGCAAAGGCTTCATTGAGCTCCACCAGGTCGATATTTTTCCCCCGTTCCTCTTTGATCCTTTCGATGGCATTCCGGACTGCATAGATGGGACCGGTGCCCATGAGTTCCGGTTCGCAGCCTTCGCAGCTGTAAGCGTCGATCTTGGCCAGAGGGCGAATGCCCATTTTCAGGGCCTTTTCCGCGGTCATGAGCAGGAGGGCCGCCGCCCCGTCATTAATACCGGAGGAGTTACCTGCGGTGATGGTGCCCTGTTTGGCAAAGGCCGGCTTCAGTTTGCCCAATTTCTCCGCAGTACTGCCGAACCGGGGGAATTCATCCGTGTCAAAGATAATAGGATCGCCCTTTTTCTGGGGAATTTCCACGGGCACGATCTCATCCTTAAACCGGCCTGACTTGATGGCTGCCTCGGCTTTCTGCTGGCTTAGGGCGGCATAGGCGTCCTGCTCTTCCCGGCTGAGATGGAAACGTTCGGCAATATTCTCCGCGGTGATGCCCATGTGCGTATCCCCGAAGGAACACCAGAGCCCATCATGAATCATGGTGTCCAAGACCTGCATATGACCCATGCGGGCCCCCCACCTGGCCTGGGGCATCACAAAGGGCGCATTGCTCATGCACTCCATGCCTCCAGCCAATACAATTTCCGCAGCCCCGACCTGGATTTTCTGGCTGGCGGTGATGACGGCCTCCATTCCCGAACCGCAGACGGCGTTGACGGTGAGGGCCGGCGTGTACTGCGAAATATCCCCATGCAGAGCTGCCTGCCGGGCCGGATTTTGCCCTTCTCCGGCCTGCAGCACATTCCCCATGATGACTAAATCCACCTTATCCTGCCTAACCTTGGCCCGGCGCAACACTTCCTTGATGACGATGCCACCCAGTTCCACCGCCGGCGTCTCCTTCAGGGCGCCCCCGAAGGCGCCGATGGCCGTTCTGGCGGCGCTGGCAATTACGACTTGTTGCATAGTTCTTCTCCCTCGAAAGAGTTGCGGTTAAGATGCTGGTTGCAGTTCCTTCACCATGAGGGCTATATCGGCATACTGCTGATTTTTGAGGTCCTTGACAAATTTTTTCAATACTGTCAACTGACTGAACCCCGCCTTCTCAAAGGCCGTAATGACACCCTGCCGGTTGGTAACAATTCTGGCTAAAAGTTTCTTGACCTTGGCCTTGGTTGCCAGGTCATTTAACTCCTCGATGAGCATTGCCCCCAGCCTGCGGCCCTGAAACTCTGGGGTCACGGTGACCCGGATTTCGGCCACATGCCGTCCCCACCCAAAGGTCTGGTAGTGCAATGTGGCGTTGGCCACGATGCGGCCCTCATATTCCGCCAGGATGGGCAAGACATTGTCATAGTTGAGATTACGGGCCCATTTCTCGATAAGCTTGCGGTCAGTTACCACGTTACGAAGAAAGCGCCGGTCTTCTTCCCCCAGATTGATAAAAAAACTATAGAGGGAATATTGATCGTCGCGCGTCATAGGTCTCAAGGTTACCGTTAGACCATCGGGAAGAGTGATTTTCTTAGGGTAATCTTCCAACATGGGTGGCTCCTTTCCTGGCGGCTTATACTTCAAACTGGCTAACTCTTCAAATGCTCCTCATGACGGGGGCAGGCCATCCCCAATTCCTTTTAGCCTGTCCTTCCATGTCGACCTCCGATTTCCTTTTATGAAGAGAGTCTTCGGTCATGCCAAACGATAAATATTTTTTTGCGATTTGCCAGCGAAGTTAACTGGCTAATTGAGCTTCAGTCGGCAGTTCTTGCACCAGGAGAGCAAAATCCTCATACACCTGTGGCTCCGGGGAGATTGACCTTGGCAGCCTCTTGTTCAAGGGCCGGCTCCGGGTCGGTGAGGTTACGCACCACCTTCCAGGAGCCGGGATATGGTAAAAATATATTGCTGTTACTTGGCCTTAGGATCAGTCTCATAGTTGGCCTTGTCCCACTCCTGCCAACCACCCTTCAGGACCTTGGCCTTGGTGAAACCCATGTCCATGAGTTCGCGTCCCACCCGGGAACTGGTGGCCGCGCGGGGTCAGGCGCAATACACCACGATGTCGTCGTCCTTGGCGTATTTCTTGCCCCAGTCCTTGCTCGCCTTGGGGTCCTCCCGCACCGCGCCCTTAATCTTTTTGTCGCTTTTAGTCCAGTCTTCGGGGGACCGCACATCGATGATGGTCAAGCCGGGTTTCCCCAAGGCCTCCTTCAACTCCTCCTTGCTGATCAGGGGGGCGTCTTTGGCTGCCATGGCCGGCAAAGAGAGCAGCAGGCCCACACCCAGGGCCAGTGCCGTGGCCAGAAAACCTGTGCCGTAGCCTATCCTTCTGCGTTTCATCAAGCACCTCCCATAATGTAATGGAGCATCTATCCCCATCTGCTGTTTCAGGCCATTTGTCCTTAGACTTCCTTTTGGGCGGCATCCAGGGCCGCCTGGAGCTTGGTCTCGTCCTCGTGAGACAGAGAAGTTTTGAGAATCTTGCCGCCGGTTCCCTGCAACTCTTCCAGCACTCTGTCGGGATTTGCTTTCCGAACCAAGACGAAGAGCGCCGATGAATCAGGTTTCAGATCTGCGGCCAGGTCTTTCATGAACTGATCTTTGATGCCCACATCACTCAAAGCCCCGCCCGCGGCGCCGCCAGCCGCGCCTACAGCCATCCCCAAAAGTGGATTGAGAAAAATCAAACCGACCAGGGCTCCCCAAAAACCGCCGGTTATGGCCCCGGCCTTCACCGTGCTGTGGATCTGATGCAGTTTGACCTTGCCGTTTTTGTCCTTGGTGGCAATCACGGCATCCTCCAGGTCAACGAGATACTCCTTTTGCATCTTCAGGAACTGCAGCCTGACCTCTTCCGCTTTTAAAAAAGAGTCATACTCAACTACTACCAAGGTGTTCATTGCATCCCTCCTTGAATTTTGGCCGGCGAGCTGTTACCCCGCCGTCAAGTTGGTCCCGCCTTTCCTTCGCCTTTCCGAAGCCTTCCGGATGGCTGCGAGCAAGGTCCCCTCGTCCACCGGCTTCTGCAGGAAGGCGACAGCGCCCCGGTCCATGACTTCCTGGTACACGCCATGGTCTTCGTAAGCGGTCATGAAGACGATGGGCAGAGTCGAACCGGAGTCGGCCAGGGCTTTTTGCAAATCCGCCCCGTTCATGCCGGGCAGGCGCAGGTCCAGGATCAGCACTCCCGGACTCCGGGAATGCCCGGAACCCAGAAATTCCTCGGCCGTGGCAAAGGTCTCCACCTTGCCCCCGGCCGTTGTCAACAAGCGTTTCAGGGCCCGCCGCACGTCCGGGTCATCGTCCACGATATAAATGATGCCGGATTAGGTCTTATGGGCGTCATCCTGATTATTGGTCATAGTCTGAAACCGGTGGCCAAGGCCGAGTTGTTGCACACGTTCCCGGAGATGGGCAGGAGTTGCCAAAATCCAGGTGATCCGTCATCCCAGGACCTCAGCGTGCTGTGACAGATCATGAGTTGATCGGTGACGATTCTCACCTGGCCAGTCGCGGTGTCTGGTGCGACAGGCTCAGGTCGTAACAAGTAAAGCCGGCGCTGGCTCTTTTTTGGCCGCCAGGGCCAGCATTACATAAGACCAGCCGCTGAAAATCATATCAATGCCGATAAAAAGACCAATGGCAAAAAGCCCCGAATAGGGCCATTGCTGCTTGATCAACAGTCCCAGAACGAAGCTGACGACCCCACTGAAGAGCACCCAGCCCCAGCCGGGGAAGCGCATCATCACGGCGGTGACGGCCCGCACCACGCCCACCACCATGAAATATATGGCAATGAATAAGGTCAGGACCATGGCACCGTCCACGGGAGAACTGACCAGGTGAAAGCCCACCACCACGCCTAAAATACCCACGATGAGATGGAGGAAAAATCCCCCCCATTTGGGCTGCCAGAAGGACTGCACCGCTTCGATGGCCCCCATGGCGATAAGGATCCAGC
>JBAQHL010000273.1:0-2365 GCA_049288295.1 Desulfobaccales bacterium | reverse complement strand
GTAGGACGGGCTTCCAGCCCGTCCAGTCACAGGTTGAAAACCTGTGCCACCATTTCTTGTCATGGTTTTAAGAGAGCCAAGGGCTCATGAGGAACTGTTCCGAAAAGGACCTCAGGGGTGGCATAGGCTTTCCAGCCTGTGCGGATAATCGAGGCGGGCACGGAGGCCCGCCCTACCAGAATCTGGTTGTTTCTTCTATGGATGAAGACGGTGCCAATTTTTTGTAAGGTATTCTTGGGCCGATAATAGGATGCGCTCCGTGGAAAACCCCCGGCTTTCATCTCTTTGGTTAACAGCAGCGGCAGCGGCCCTGGCCCTGTGGCCCCTGTTGTTCCCGGAGGCCTCCCTTTATTTCCAGGTCATCGGCATGGCCTGTCTGTACGGCATGTTGGCCCTGGCCTGGAACCTTTATGCCCTTTCCGGTGCCATCTCCCTGGGGCACGCTGCCTTTTTCGGATTGGGGGCCTATGGTTCGGCCCTGCTGAACCACTACTTCCAGTGGTCCACCCTGGCCACCATCCTGGTGGGCTCCCTGGCCGCTCTCCTGTTTGGTCTTGTGTGGATTCTGGTTTTCCGCCAACTCCGGGGGGTTTACCTGGGGCTGGCGTCCCTGGCCGCCATGGAAATCCCCAAGGTTATCATCGACAATTGGGATGCCCTGACCTACGGCTCCATGGGAATCACCGGTTTAGGTAAGCTCCCCGACCTGAGCCTGAAAGGATGGACGGTGGCCCTGGGCTCCGACCTCAAGGCCCAATATTATCTGCTCCTTATCCTCATGCTGCTGACTGCGCTTATCCTGAAAAAGACCATGGGGTCCAGGTGGGGCTGGGCCTTGCGGGCCTTGCGGGGAAATGAAACCGCGGCCACCGCCATCGGCATCAGGGCCAACCGGGAGCGGGCCAGGGCCCTGCTGGTCAGCGCCTACCTCACCGGCATCTGCGGCGCCTTATATGTCCACATCCTGGGATTGGTGGAGCCCACCCTGGTGTTTAGCCTGCACATCTCGGCCTTACCTCTTATTTTCAGTATTTTCGGCGGACGCCTCCGGTTTTACGGGCCTGTCCTGGGAGCTCTTCTCTTGTATCCTCTGGAGCAACTGGTGTTTCAGCCCCTTTTTCCCAAAGGCCACGCCGCGGTCTACGGGGTGGTGATCATCCTGACCATTCTCCTTTTTCCCCAGGGAATTGCGGTATGGAAAACCTTAAAGTGAAACCTGGCTTAGAAGTGCGCGAGATCAGCAAGCATTACGGGGAGCAGCAGGTTCTCCGGGACATCACCTTTTCCCTGCCGGCAGGGGAGGTCTTGGGCATTATCGGACCGAACGGCGCCGGCAAGTCCACCCTGTTCAACATCATTGCGGGCTGGACTGCTCCGGTGCAGGGCGAGGTTTTCTGGGGGGGAGAAAACATTACCGGCTGGCCCCCGGACCGCCGCTGCCGGGCCGGCATGGCCCGCACCTTCCAGGTGCCCCAGCTTTTTGCTGACATGACTGTCCTGGAAAATGTGATGATGGGGGCCTGGTTCGGAAAGGAGCCGCCCCCCCTTGAGCTCCGGGCCCGGGATCTGGCCCTTGCCCCCCTGGAGATGGTGGGGTTGGCCGATAAAAAAAGCGTGGTTGCCCGGGATCTCAGTCTTATGCAGCAACGTCTCCTGGAATTGGCCCGAGCCCTGGCCTCCGCACCGAAATTGCTCCTATTAGATGAAGTTGCCGCAGGGCTCAGCCTCAAGGCGGTGAAACAGTTGACCGACCTGATCTTGCAGTTGCGGGACCAGGGTCTGACCCTGCTTCTCACCGATCACCTCCTGAACCTGGTGGTGCCGGTCTCGGACCGCCTGCTGGCGCTGGATCAGGGGGCAATCCTCGCCATGGGGCCGCCCCAGGCTTTGATTGCGGACCCCCGAGTGGAGGCCTCCTATCTGGGCATTCGGGACGCGGCCGGAGAGGAAGGCTGACTATGTGTTCCGGGGATACCAGCCACATGACCCAGCGGAACCCTTCCCGGCCCCTGCTGGAAGTTCAACATCTGAGCTTCCCCTCTCAAGGGCCGGCGATCCTGGAAGACATCAACCTCAAGGTTCATGCTCATCAAATCAGTGCCATTGTGGGAACCGACGGCGCCGGTAAAACCACCCTTCTCAAGGTTCTGAGCGGCTTGCTCAAGGGAGCTTCCGGGAGCATTCTCTTTGAGGGGGAGTCTTTTGAAAACCTGCCGGCCTGGGAAGTGGTCAAACGGGGGCTGGTGTATGTGCCGGAGGGGATGCGGGTCTTTCCCCATATGAGCGTCCTGGAAAATTTAGAGGTGGGGGCTTACTGCCAGCGCCGGGGAGTGGCTGATCGCCTGGACCAGGTTTTCCGAACCTT
>JBAQHL010000272.1:0-4567 GCA_049288295.1 Desulfobaccales bacterium | reverse complement strand
GGGGTGATCAAGAAGCTTAAAGGAAGGGAAAATCAGGCGTGGCAGTGGTTTACGAGAGAAGCCAATTATCGGGAGGGGCGCTCATATATCTATGTCGGCGCCATCTGTCGTTTTTTCTTTGGCATGTCTAAAATATTGCCTGAGGGAAAAGAGATTGTACCGTTCGATCAAGCTGGGAGCTATGAACATGAGGATAACCATTAAAAATCCCAGGGAGATAGCCAGGGCTTGATTCATAACCAGTCCCGCCCCGAACTGGTTGTAGATAAAGGTTAAGGGCAGCATTCCGAAAAAGCTGGCCAGAGTAAAGGCCCTGAGGGACACTTGGGTAAGTCCGGCGCCGTAACTGACCACATCGAAAGAGATAAAAGGAATTAATCGGGAAATAAATATTACCTTGGTTAGAAGTCGATTGGAGCACTGGATGCAAAAGTTGTTATGTCCCCGTATGAATCTATCTATAAATTCCCGCCCGAGGTAACGGGCGATAAGAAAGGCGGCAACTGCTCCGACCGTGGCGCCCAGCGTGGAATATAAGGTTCCCAGCAGAGGCCCGAAAAAAGCCCCGGCCGCCACGTTCAGGGGCAGGCTGGGGATGATGGCGATGATCACCGCCAAGGCCATCATGCACATATAAATTAACGGGGCGAGCCAACCGGCCTTGCCCAAAAGGTCATGAATCCGCTCAAGTCTCAGCCAGTAGGCGAGATCCACCATGAGTCCGATGATCAGAATAATCAGACATAGACCTAACCCTGCCAGAACTTTAAGGAAATTTGAACGGTTTATATTGGTGGTCCGCATTTTCCAGAGATGGATGATTCTATCACATGAACATTAGCCAGGGATAGCGAATCCGGTTCTTCTCGTCCAGTTTCATAAATTTACCTGGCCACTAATGGTCCCTTATTCCATGTCCACTCACATGCCAAGATGCTGGAACGACCTATTATTAATGGCCTAATGTCTCATCTATTATAATGATAAAATGAAAGCTTCCTGGAGGAGAAATATTATCTGCAATTGTTTTACTCGGTGTTAAGATTCTTCATCTGAATTGTAGGAGAAAGAATATGTTCAAAAAGTTAATGGCCTTTGGCTTACTTTTTATCATGAGCTGTTTCATGGGATGCGGCGCAAAGGCAAATTTGAGTTCAAGATTTGAATCCTCGAAAATGGCGTATATGAGATGTCTGGAGCAAAATCCTGATAATCCGGAAAGATGTGCGGCCTTAAGACAGGCATATGAAGCCGACATGAGGGTTTTCCGTGATACCTCTCAGGGGTTAACCAGAAGAGGGGTTTTGTCACCTGATTGATGAGAAGTCAAAATATGACCGCAAATGCGTGGCCTTCCTGTCACCATTCGGACGGGAAGCCTCTGAATAGTTTCGATATTGTGAAAGATTCGCCACCAGGACCGGGCAGGGGGCATGGCCGATGACCCGCTCGGTGACGCTCCCCATCAGGAGCCGCTTCAATCCCGTGCGGCCGTGGGAGCCCATGAAAATCAAGTCAATATTGACTTTGCAGCCCCCTGGAGAGGGGGCTTCTCAAGGATGACCTCGATCCTGCCGGGGAATTACTCAGAGACACCTCCGGCACCAAGTTTTTCGAGCGGCTCAGGGCCGTAATGCTATTTCCTTTCTCCGGGTTCACTCCAAAAGAGGTTGAGAAGCTTTCAGGCCTCATCTGGCCGGAGATCGGAATAGATTTACCAGACCGTCAGGGTGTCAAGACCGCGTTTCAGAAAGAAGTCCAGGTATTGGATGAATTCCAGGCACGGTTTGCCTTGCGGTTGGGACGGGGGCACCGAATGATCAAGGGTCCTCCGGGGAGCGGCAAGACTTTAGTCCTGGTGCACCGCTGTTTTTTTCCCCGCAATTACCGATCCCAAGCCACAAGGATTCTCTTCGTCTGCTGCAACATCGCCTTCCTCAGTTACCTGAAGCGCCTCGTGCAGGAAAAAGGGCTGGGCTTGGGAGAGGTGGGTGTCCCAGGACCTCCGAGCCAAAGAGATGTTCGACATTACCACCGATCGGGTGTCCCTTATCAGCATCCACAGCGCCAAGGGGTTGGACTTCGACCTGGTCTACCCTGGTGGGGGCCGGCGCCCTTCAGCCCACGGAGGAGACGCGCCCCAAACTGACCAGGCTCCTGTATGTGGCCCTGACCCGGGCCAAGCACCGGCTGTTGATTCCTTATGTCCATGAGACCGAATTCATCTCCAGGATGAAACAGTGTCTGGCATGCTAAGGACTGCCAGGGTGCTCCCGCAAGGCTTTTTTTTGAAATATAGATAACGACGGCCTCAAACAGCCGAGGCAGAAGGCAAACCATGCGCTTCATTCACACGGCCGATTGGCATCTGGGGCGGATTTTCCACGGGGTTTATCTCACGGAAGATCAGGCCTACGTCCTGGAGCAACTGCTTGACTTAGTAAAGGAAACCCGGGCTGAGGCCCTTCTGATTTCCGGGGATATTTATGACCGGGCCGTGCCCCCGCCCGAGGCCATCAAACTATTGGACGACGTTGTCTCACGTCTGGTCCTGGGACTGAAAATCCCGGTGGTTCTCATTGCCGGCAACCATGACAGTCCGAGCCGGCTGGGCTTCGCCTCTCGCCTGTTGGCCGCTCAAAATTTCCATATGATCAGCCTGCTGTCTCCTCATCCCGAGGCCATAATCCTGGAAGACCGGCACGGACCGATCCATCTCTACGCCTTTCCCTACGCCGAGCCGGCCGTGGCCCGGGAGTACCTCCAGGCTGAACACCTCCATGACCACCAGGCTGCCATGCGGTACTGCTGCGAGTTGGTGCGAGGGAGCCAATCCCCAGGAGGACGCCAGATTCTTCTCGCCCACGCCTTTGTGAGCGGCGGCGAGGAAAGCGAATCGGAACGGCCCCTGTCGGTAGGTGGGGCGGGATGCGTGGAGGCCGGTTGCTTTGACGGCTTTCACTATGTGGCCCTAGGGCATCTGCACCGCCCCCAAGCCATCGGCCCGGGACAGGTCCATTACGCCGGCTCCCTCCTGAAGTACTCCTTTTCCGAGGCTCCCCATGCCAAGTCCGTCAATCTGGTGGAGATGGACGCGGCAGGGGTCAGGAAGGTGGAGAGGCTGCCCCTCACCCCGCTAAACGACGTGCGCTGCATTCAGGGGACCTTAAAGGAAATATTAGGGACGGAGCCCGACCCGGCGGGCCGCCGGGATTACCTGAAGGTCACCCTGCTCGACCAGGAACCGGTCCTGGACGCCATGGGGAAGCTCCGTATGGTCTACCCCAATGTCCTTCAGATAGACCGCCCCCACCTGTTTAAGGATGGGGTAATTCAGGGAAGCGGCGGGGATCATCGTCATTTGACCGACCTCGACCTCTTCCGGGCCTTCTTTCACCAGGTCACCGGCACGGAGCTGACCCCGGAGCAAACCGAGGCTTATGTCAGCATCGTCGAGCAGCTTCGGCAACGGGAACGGGAGGCGGGTCCATGAAGCCTCTGAAGTTGACCATGCAGGCCTTCGGACCTTATGCCGGGGAAGAGGTCGTTGATTTCCGGGACCTCGAACAACGCTCCTTTTTCCTGATCCACGGCCCCACCGGGTCGGGCAAGACCTCGGTTCTGGACGGTATCTGCTTCGCCCTCTATGGTGAAACCTCGGGCCGGGAGCGGGACGGCAGATTCATGCGCAGCCATCACTCGGGGCCGGAGGAGCCGACGGAGGTGACCCTGGATTTTAGCATCGGCAACGAAGTCTACCGGGTCACCCGGAGTCCCGAACAGGAACGTCCGCGGAAAAAGGGCAGCGGGGCCACCAGAGAGAAGCCCAGAGCCACGCTCTGGAGACGGACCGGCCTGGCCGACGACCAACAGGAGGGGACGGTGCTGGCCGCTCAGTGGAGCCGGGTCACCGCCTCGGTGGAAACTCTTCTGGGTTTCCAGAGTGACCAGTTCCGGCAGGTGGTGATGCTTCCCCAGGGCCAGTTCCGCCGATTTCTCCTGGCCGACTCCCGGGAGCGTGAGGAAATCCTGGAAGTCCTTTTTCAAACGGAAATATACCGGCGCATCCAAGAAGCCCTGAAGCAGTCGGCCAAGGAGATTCAAGAACGGCTGGTAAGACAGGAACACCAGAGGAAATTTCTTTTCGATCAGGCCCAGGCTGAGTCCCAAGAGGAGCTCCGCCAAAACTGTGAGGCCGTTCTCTCCCAGCAAAAAAACCTCCACCGGGAGTTGACGGAGTTTCAAACCCAGGAACTCAGGGCCCAGGAGGAGCTCGACCGGGGCCGCCAGGTCCTGGCCAAAATAACCGAAAAAGATCAGGCCCTTGCCGCCCTGGCCGAGCTTGAAGCCCGCAAGGAAGAGATCGAAGCCAAGCAAATCAGGCTGGAGCGTGCCCTGAGGGCTGCGGCTTTGCGGGATCTGGAGGCCCATCTCCAGGCCCGGGAGTCGGAACTGAACCAGGCTACGGAAAAACAAAAACAGGCCGCCGAGGATTTGGAGAGGGCCAAGGCGGACCGGCAAAAGGCCGAGGAGGAACTGGAAAAGGAAAAAAAGCGGGACCGGGAGC
>JBAQHL010000271.1:0-1529 GCA_049288295.1 Desulfobaccales bacterium | reverse complement strand
GCCCGCTCCTCACTCCTTCCCCCAGTTCCCTCCCTCCTTTTCGCTTCAGATCTTCCGGCCTCGGCCTCAGAAAAAGTCTTGTCTGGTTTTTTAGTGTTTGTAGAGCGGGCAGCGCCCACCAATTATTTTGGCCTTTCCACGGTGTTGAGAGAGCCAACGGCTCATGAACGACTATTTTGAAAATATTGCTCGTTTTAAGGAATTTCGCCGAGGTTTCGATGTGATATACATTGCCAAAAGATTTTCTTTTCCCCTCACCCTACCCTGACCGCGAAAAAGTCTTGTCTGGTTTTTTAGACAAGATAGAATATAATGCTTGAGGTTTATCAGACTACCCTCGGTTGCTGTCAAACATGGAAACCATGATCGCCGTTCAGGACCTGACCAAATACTACGGCCTTACCCAGGCCATCAGCCGCCTGTCTTTCGAAGTGGGCCGGGGGGAAATCGTGGGCTTTTTGGGGCCCAACGGCGCCGGCAAAACCACCACCCTGAAAATCCTGGCCGGCTTTTTGCCGCCCACCTCCGGCTCGGCCCGGATTAACGGCCATGATTGCCTCACCGACTCTTTGGCGGTGCGCCGCTCTTTGGGCTATCTCCCCGAAACCGCCCCCCTTTATACCGAGCTCACCGTTTCCCAGTTCCTGCGGTTTGCGGCCCGGGCCAAGGGAGTGGCCGCCGGCGAGGAGGGGGCTGAACTGGACCGGGTTATCGAGGCCTGCGTCCTGGGGGAGGTGCGGAACAAACTTATTTCCTCCCTGTCCAAAGGCTTCCGCCAGCGGGTGGGCCTGGCCCAGGCCCTTCTGAACCGTCCGCCCCTCCTGATCCTGGATGAGCCCACCATCGGCCTGGACCCCGCCCAGATCGTCGAGATTCGCCAGCTGATCAAAGACTTGTCCGGCAACCACACCGTGGTTTTGAGCAGCCATATTCTGCCGGAGGTCAGCCAGCTCTGTCAGCGGGTCATTATCATCAACAAGGGGCAAATCGTGGCCAGCGACACCCCCGAGAACCTCTCCCGCCAGTTGGGTCACGGCACCCGCCTCCGGGTGGCCGTCAGAGGGCCTGTTGCCGAGATTACCGCGGCGCTGACCAGCCTTGCCGGGGTCAAGGATGTGGTCAGTCAGGCTGAGGCCCGCTTCCTGGTGGAAGCTGGCGACGACCAGGACTTGCGTCCTGAGATCGCCCGCCTGGTGGTGGCCCGGGGTTGGGATTTGCTGGAGCTGCAGGCCCAGGAGTTCACCCTGGAAGAGGTCTTTCTCAACCTGGTCACCGAGGAGGAGGCATAACCGGCATGTCTGGGATCTTGGCAGTGCTTCGCAAGGAATTGACCATTTATTTTGCCACTCCCATCTTTTACGTCATGGGTTTTTTCTTTTTGCTCCTGGAAGGTTTTTTGTTCTTTTTCATTTATTTCAGCTACTTTCAGACTGCGAGCTACCAGGTGGCCCAAAACCCCCAGATTGCTGCCCTGATTGACCCCTTCCAGGTGGTTTTCCGGTCGTTTTTCGAGGACTTGGGTTTTATCC
>JBAQHL010000270.1:0-4257 GCA_049288295.1 Desulfobaccales bacterium | reverse complement strand
GGCTAACTGGGTGTGGTGGGTGGATATTTTGCTGTGGGTACCTGGTCGGATAGGGGGATCGGCAAAAAAAAAAATTCAGGCTGACGCCGGGCTGATGCCGACTTGGTTAATGGCAAATCCTTTATCTAGGCCCGAAAACCCCGGGGTTTTGCCATAAAAAGCTAATGAAGAAGGTAGGTTACAACATAATAACATCTTAGCCAATGGGGGGATTGGCGGGTAGGGCGCGATGTATCAGCCCGTTTCGGGGAAAACTCTCCCTCTGCCAAATCCGGCGTAATCACCGTGACAAAACCGGTCTCCTGGGAAAAGATATTCCTCACCTGCTCCACTTCAACAGGCCCGGCCATATCATTGTAGGAATCGAAGAGGAAGACCTGGTCGTAGGGCTTCATGGCGGGCTCCCCGGTGCGGGGGACCACTTATACCGGCCGGCCCGGGGGGTAAGGGGGGCGGCGCCGGGGGGCGCTTCCTGGCGGGGAGGGGCGGCGGCCTCAATCCTCGAAGCGGACCCCCTGGTTGATGCGCAGGGCCTCCTCAGCCGTGATGGTGGATAAATACCGCATGGTCATGAGGGGGCTGGCGTGGCCCAGGTGGAGTTGCAGGGCCCTGGGGTTGCCGGTCTGGCGCAGGCGCTCGATGGCCCCGGAGTGGCGGAAGAGGTGAGGGTAGACGCATTTGCCCAGCCCGGCCTGGGCGGCCGCGGCGCCGATGATTTGCCAGGCCCTTTTCCTGCCCACCGGGAAGAGGCGGTCGTCCGGGCCCAGACCCCGGTCAAAGGCATAGGCCTTGAGGCGGTGGACCAGTGCGGCCGGGCAGGCCACCAGCCTCGCCTTCTTACCCTTGCCCAGAACCTCCAGGGCGCCCGGCTGCCGGGAAAGATGCCCCACGGTGAGGCCCAGGGCCTCGGAGATCCTGAGGCCGGTCTGAAACAGCAGGAGGATCAGGAGGGCGTCCCGGTCCCGGTGGCGCCCCCGGCAGGCTGCGCACAGCTGCTTGATCTCGTCAGGCGTCATATAGGGCACCAGGCGCAGGGCCCGGGCCGGCAGACCGGCCTTCATGGGCAGCATCGCACTAGACCTCGCAAACTTTTGTCCAGATTCCCCCCGGAAATGACCACGCAGAGGCGCCCAAAAGTGGCCAAAACCGGGGTCAGGCACCCCCAAAATTAGACAAAAGGGCGTTTTTTGTCTATCAAGGGTTTGAAAATAGGAACCGCATCCCCTAAGAAGGCATGATGTTGTATAATGAATCTTATAACTTGCACCAGAGGCGAAAGTGCATAAACTGACTCGCATAATTTTCAATCCTGAAGTCATGGGTGGCAAACCCTGCATACGTGATATGCGGGTGACGGTAGGAACGATTGTGGGACTGATCGCTTCCGGCCTAACGGTTGACCAAGTGCTTGTCGATTATCCTTACCTGGAGCGGGAGGATATATTGGAAGCATTGGCATACGCAGCTTGGCGGGCCGAAGAACGGGAAGTGCCCTTGGTCTTGCCATGAAAATCCTGATCGATATGAATTTGCCTCCACGTTGGTTCCAGTGGTTTGCCCATAGCGGTCGGGAGGCACTTCACTGGTCCAAGGTCGGTTCGAACTTGCATTGACCAAGACAATTTGCGGCAGGCCCACTTCTTTGACAAGGACAGACCTGTCCTTGCTTCTGATCTTATGCTTACCAGCGATGCAGCAGTTAGACAGCTCACTTTTTCTGGTGAACCCTAACCCTCTATGTTATTGTGCCAATCAAAAAGGCCCAGGAATACTGAGCCGGGGCGGTAACTTTTCCTTCGAGGCACGACCTCGAGTCCCTTTCCATGGGTAGCCGGGCGCGTTTGTCGGCAGTTATTAATGCCCCTCTTGCCACGAGAACATTATGGACATGGCTGAATATTCCCCCGAATTGTTTCTCCGGCAGATTGAGAGAATATCGAAAGATCATGGATTGAAATTTCCAAGCGGGTTTGAAAAAAAAATCGACATGCGGGGTGCGGTTTCTGCCTGGGAACCCCTTGATAAGAAAGGCTTTCCCAAGAAATTTTCGATACCTTCTGTAGATACGCTTTTGAAAATTCGAAACTTATTTAATGTTTCTGTTGATTGGCTTTTAACCGGGGAGGAGCCTAAGGCCAGAGAGATTTCGCAACCCGTCATTCACCTCACCGGTCATCATACCGAACTTCCTTCTGAAGTTAGTCCTATAAATTTTCTGACAGTTCCCTTGGTGGAAGGGACAATCGCGGCCAGGTATGCCCAAGCCATTCCTCCTTCTGAAATAAAAAGTTGGTTCTGTCTTTATCTACCCCATAACGATCCCGGCCGATACCACGATCTAATAGCCGTTCAGGTTGATAGTAAAAATCACGCCATGAAACCAACAATCCGAGCCGGCGATATGGTAATTATTGATCCCTACGATACTACACTGGTTTCACGAGGCATCTACGCTGTTCGTTCACCTGGCGGCGAGGAATGCTACATAAACCGAGTTTACCTGAGCGATCAATACCTGGTTATTTCCTCAGACAACCCCAAATATGCCCCCCGCATACTTTTCCCTGATCAAGAAGACCAGGTGATCATAGGGCGGGTTCTCTGGTCCTGGACCAGCTGGAGGAAATGAATAAAAGGGGGCGCTCGGACGGCCGGCGGAAGCCAGACAGATAAACTTAGGGAGCAAGGCCATGAACGAAGCAGAACAACAGGTGTTGAACCGGCTCAGGGCTTTATTGGCGGCCAAAGTGCCCCTGTATCGGCTGATCCTCTTCGGGTCCCGGGCCCGGGGCGATGCCGATTACTATTCCGATTTGGATGTCGTGGTGGTCTTGGACGGTCCGTTGGACGAGGCCGCCAGGGAAGTCATCAGCGATTGCGCCTGGGAGGCGGGTTTTGCCCAGGGCGTGGTGGTGGTGCCGGTGGCTTTTTCTCGCCATGAATGGGAAAACGGGCCGGAGCGGCATTCCCTCCTGGCCCAGGCGGTGGCTGCCGAGGGGATTGCCTGGTGAAAGAGCAAGAGATCTTCGAGCTGGTTAAATACCGTCTGCAACAGGCGGAGACCGCCCTGGAGGACGGCCGCTTTCTCCTGGAGGGGGGGCGCAGTCCCCAGAGCATTGTCAACCGGGCTTACTACGCCATGTTCTATGCCGCCCTGGCCCTGTTGCAAAAGATCGGCAAAGTCCCCTCCAAACATACCGGGGTTATCAGCCTCTTTGACACCGAGTTCGTGGTCCAGGGCATCTTTCCCAAGGAGCTCTCAAAAGATTTTCATAAAGCGTTTGAATTGCGGCAGGTCTTCGATTACCGGGTTCTGGAAACATCCACGCCCGAAAAGGCTGAAGAACTTTTACAAAGAGCTGAGCATTTTGTGGGGGAGGTTAAGAACTACCTCCTGCTCCCCTCTAAAACAGAACCTGATAGATGATGGGGGGACTTTGGCGGCGAGAGACTCCGGGGGGATAAGGTCTGCAAAAGGTGGTGACGCATAATGACGACCTTGCCATGTGCAGGATCAAGGTAATGGTCTTGCCCCTCGTACTTTGCCATGAGTGAACCTTCTGACAGTGTTGCGGATGCCTTCCTCAATCCCGATCTCGCCTCTTGCGGCCCGTTTCATTTCTTCGATGACATCCGGGGGAACTTCCAGGCCCTCAAGGCGCTGTTGAGCAATGGCGTTTTCCACGGCCTGTAAATTCCGGCTGATTTTTTCCTCTTTGGTCATGACTGGTCACCCCGCTCCTTGACTTTATATAACACGCCTCCTTTCCGCTTTGAAGGCAAGTATTTCGGACTCTTGTCATTTTGTCCAGATTTCTGGGGTGGAATTGGCCCACCGCCTGCAGGTTACGAAAATTACTCACCTAATCCTGGGCTTGTCCGGTAGGCTCCGAGCGGAATTAAATTCACGCCGTGTTCCTTTTGCCATCTCCCTCACAACCTTTTATAGCAGGTAAATCAGTCAGCTTAAACTTGCTTTCTTCAGCCCCCGAGGTGGTTTTTTTCAGGAGGTGACAGATATATATGCGATTAAATATTGAAAAAGGGCAGATATAGACGTATATTTTCCTTAGAATGAATTTAAAACAGCACCTCTCCGCATCATCACTATGAGCCTTGAAAGCCTCCAAGAGAAACTGGGCGCCCCTCTCACCGCCGCCCAGGTGGCCCGACTATTTGGCCTTGACCCCCGCACCGTCAGGAAGTATCCTGAAACCCTTGGCGGCGTGTGGGTTGCAGGCTGCTTACGGTTCTTTG
>JBAQHL010000269.1:0-1968 GCA_049288295.1 Desulfobaccales bacterium | reverse complement strand
GGACACTGGAATGTCTATCGATTTGCGGCTTATCGCCAGGGGATGGCGGAGGAAGCGGCCTTTGCTGTCCTGCCGTTTACTTCCCGGCGGGAACCCGGGTTTTTCAGGCTGGAGGTGAGCCTGGATCTGGCCGGCCTCATCCCTGCAGATGCAGCCCTGGATGCGGCCATTGCAGCCGTCATCAAAGACCGAGACGGCAGGGTGTCTTACTGGGCGTTGGCTCATCCCGGACAGCAGGCCGACTTTCACCGGCGGGAGGCGTTTATCATCGAGCTTTGTTGAGAGGATCTTGAGATCTCCCCAAAAAAGAATTATGGAAAACCTTTGTTCAGGCTGGCCGGATACACCTCCCGCACTTCCTGGAACCGGGTCACCATGATGTATTTTGCCACCGTGACCCGGATGAGGGCGCAGGTGGGCGCGGTGACGAACTCCTCAAGTCGGTTACACCGAACGTTTGACGGCGGGAGGCGCAGCGCTTTCCCACCCTAAGTCTTAATTGAACCTTGAACCCTTACCTTTTCGGAACAGATGCAAAAAGGTAATGCTCTCCGCTTGATATGACCTTCAAACCGGCGGTTACCGGACTTTTTAACGCAAACCAGTTATGAATCCTCAAGCACAGTCCGCTCCGGAATGGGTTCCTGGGCCTGGCGGTGTTTGTGGGTCACCAGCAGACGCTGCAAGAGGCTCAAATCCCGGGGCGGCTCCTTATCGATTTTGTGGTAATCGATGGCGATCTTGCCGTCGGTCTCGCTGATCGTGAAGTAATTCAAACAGAAAAACGGCACGTAGATGGAGGGTAAAAAGCCGATGCGGGGTCTTTCCACATCATACCTTCTCAGCCAGGTGCCGGTGTTAATCACCACCCGGTCGCCCAGACGCCTGATCGAGGGAAAATGGGTGTGCCCATAGATGAAGATGAAATAATCGGGGTGCTCAGCAAAGATTTTCTGGGCTGCATCCAGGTAGTTCTGCTCTTTTTCGCTGCTCAGTTCTGCCGGGTCCAGGACGATGCGAAACCGTTCCAGGGTTGTCCTGAAATCCCGCCAGATCAGGTAAAGCGGCGCGGCCAGGGCCAGAAAGTTGACGAACAGCACGGTGTTGACAATAAGGATCATCTGCACCAGGTTGCCCACCAGACCCAGGGAACTGAAAATGCGGTTGTTGAGGAAAATATTGGTGTCGGTGAGGCCGAACCATTCCAGGGCCGCCCCGCCCAATACAAAAATCTCAAAACCGGACAGGAGCAGGAAAGGCATGATCAGCCAGCGCAGGTAAGGGCTCATCTCGTGGTAAAAGTAATTGGACAGGACCCAATAGGGAATTTGTTCGGAGGGGTAAACCGACTGGATGTCCTTCAGCCAGTTGTATTTGCCGAACTTGGAATGCTTCCCCGCGGTGCTCACCACGCTGCTGGTAATGAAATAGCCGATGGGCTGGGCGTGGGGGTTGCCGAAGTCAGGCATGTGGTTGTAATGGTCGTACTGGTTGCCGTGTTCGATCCAGATTTTCTTGCCGTTGATCTCCCGGGTGACGGCAGGGGTCTGCTCCAGGTGGATGTTGTAAGGCTTAAGCATCTCTACGAATTCAGGATAGCAGGCGATTTCATAGTCGTGATTGCCGGGGAGCATGGTGATGCGCACCGTCCGGCCGGTATGCTCCAGGGCCCGAAAAATGCCGGGAAATTGCTCCATGAGCTTCTCAAGCTTGGCAGGACCCTCCAGGTCGGTGAATTCCCAGAGCCCGAAGATATCCCCGATAATAAAAAGCTCGGCTTCTTCCTCCAGGGCTGCAAGCTGGCCCAAAAACTCAATCAACTCCTTTTCATAATCGCAGGTTCCCAGGGCTTCATCGCCCCCGATATGCAGATCGCTGATGAAATAATAGGACATGGACATGATGGTTTCCTAAGGATGGTTGGTGAAGGCCAGAGGCTCTTGCAAAACTTTTTGTCATCCTGAGCGC